>PWRA01000113.1 GCA_003556385.1 Dehalococcoidia bacterium
AACACAGACGGCGCCTCGGAACAGGACAGATTGGCTGCCATCTCCATAACGCTACGCTCAATAAAGGGATCAATCTCCTCGATAAACAGGATGGTCTGCGACCTGCCGAGGTGTTTTTGCACGAATTCCTCGGGCAGCGGCCAGACCGTACCCAGTTTCAGGATACCGACCTGGTCTTCCAGTCTCAGTGCCCTCACCGCGTCCCGGGAATAGAGCCAGCAACTACCACTGGTGACAATAAGAAGCTCTGGCGACTCCGGACCGACATACCGGTTGAACGGCGACGATTCGAACCTCTCGCGTGCCCTGTCCATTTTCTGATGTAGCAGCTTATGACGTGGCACACTGGGGATGGGCATGAAGGGCGTTGGCATAACACTCTTGAGGTCATGTGTCTCGTGGAAGTATGCCCTGTGCTGCCTGTGAGGTAGCTCACCTATCGTCACGTTTCCTCTCGCATGTGCAATGCGTGTCACACTGCGCAGCATGCAGATGGTCCCCAGTTCCTCAGCCAGATCAAAGAGCCAGCTGGTCATGTCCTTGGCCTCCTGAAAATCGCCGGGCTCCAACAGGGGGATATCAAACCATTTAGCTATGGGCCGGGTGTCCTGTTCGTTGCCACTCGATATAGCGGCCGGGTCATCACAACTCACCAGAACGAACCCGCCCTTGCCGATGCCGCTCATGACAAGGTTTGCCAGAAAGTCAGAGACCACGTTTACACCATTCTGCTTCATGGCAGTTAGAGCACGAATACCAGCATAGGATGCGCCTGCCGCGGCCTCCATAGCCACCTTCTCATTTACAGACCACTCGGTGTAAATGCCCACCTTCGCGGCTACGGCTGCCAGGCTGCCCAAAATCTCCGAGGCCGGTGTCCCCGGGTACGCAGCGGCGAACCCGATTCCGGCCTCAAGGGCTCCGCGCGCTATAGCTTCGTTGCCAATGAAGAGCTGGCTCGTACCGGGGGCATCTATCTCAATACTCGCCATACCTCTTACCTCCTTGAATGCTGTTCACGCGAAGCGGTTCTCTAGGTCAGCAATCTGCTTACAATCTCGTCAGGCAGACCCAGATACAGGAGGTCGCTTCTGTCCCCCGTCCTGGCAATGATCTGGCTCAGGATCCTCCTCTTCTTGTCCCGCATGACCTTCTTCAGATGTGTTTCGTTCTCCTCAGGCAGCGGCCTGGTCTCGAGAGCGCCTCTTGCTCTGGCACGCTCCACCAGTTCAGCGCCGGCCTCGCTACGCACGATCACGGTATTCCAGCCTCTGAATTTGGCGCGTCCTGAACCCACGGAGATGTCGGCGAACTCGGCGGTCATATCCCAGCAATAACTGCAGCCTGGACTGATGAACCGTCTGATCTCGTCCAGCTCCACTGATTCCTTGCCCGACTCATAGTACACGTCAAACGTGTTGCCCGGGTGATGGGGGATATCAAATTTGACCACCCGTGACAGGTCAAACTTCTCCTGCAAGAACTGGTGAAAGCCACCGGTCAGCACCCAGCCGCAGAACAGACCTATTACCAGCCTCACATTATCGATATTCATGTCCCGGGCCGCCGGGTATGCCTTCATCTTGCTCACAGCAAAGGTCTGGCAGGGTAGACCAACGACAGCTAGCTTCTCATTGCTCTCACGCGTGACGCGGTTGAGCCTTTCAAGAACGGGGCTGGGTTCATAGCTATTGCCAGCGCACTGAAGCAGTTCCTGCCTGCTCCGGGCTACGACGCCCTGGGGGGATTTATCGTCAGCCATTGCTGTCTCAACCACCCCCTCGATAAAACCATCGGCCAGAGCCACCGCCAACAGGCCTGTTACGGTGCCTCCGTCCTGACCTTTGTGCTGTATCTCCTGGTCTGTTGACCGGGCCAGAAGCGTCTCCCTGACGACACCTAGTTCATCCGCCTGAAAGGGTACGCCGAACACCTTCTGGCTGACCTCATTTAGATCGGAGTAGGTGCGCGGGCAGTGTCGGTAACACCGCCCATCAGCCACAGTGCAGTTATCAAGAAGAGCAACCCGTCCCTTGTAGTGGACGAGGTACGGACAGACGCCTGTACATGCGCCGCACAGTGTGCATAGTCCGGCGTCAATAACCTCGTTGAATAGCTCCCGGCAACCCCTGGCCTCGTCACTCATGAACCCCTCCTTCCATGGTGCTCGTCTCTGCTTGACCATCGACTCCCATACCCCATAAGAATTGGAACGGGCCTATCGACGAATACGAGTCACCCGGCGGGGATAGGGTGACCTTGCGGATAAACACTGTTGAGTTCGTCCTATGCCGCCATACAGCGGGCACCAAATGCTACCACAAAGCAAGACTCTTTTCTAATTCGGGCCTCTACTTCGTGGCGATGACCTCGATCTCCAGGGGAAAATCGCCCGGGACTCCTTTCACGGCGATACAGGAACGGGACGGCAGATCCTCACCGAAAAAGGTCCGGTAAACCTCGTTCATGTCGTCGAAGTCCTTCATACTGCGCAGGAAGACCGTGACCTTAACAACCCTGTCAAGATCGCTGCCCGTCGACTGAAGCGCCCGCCTCACGTTGCTGAGCGCCAATCGGGTAGCTTCCTTTACGTCGTCGGTTATCCTGATGTTCCGTTCGGCGTCAATCGGAAGCATACCGGAAACGAACAGAAAACCGCCTGCCTCTACTACGTGCGAATAGGTTCCGCTCTTAACAAGCCCATCTACGTTGTGGGTAATCCTTTCCATTATTCTCCTCTCCAATCGATCCGCTCAATAGACACTTCTGTGCCGTATCAGTCCGTGTCCGCACCGGTCATCATCACCGGTACCTTTGCTCATCTCCGTTCCAGACGGTGAGACACCCTCTCTGCGGTTATCTCTAGCCTGGCAGCAATCTCCTTCTCCGACAGACCCTGGTCATGCAACCTGAATATCTCCCTTGTCTGTTTCGCTTTCTCCTTCTTCCTGTCAGCAATCTCCTCTATGACAGCAACCTCGCCCATCGGCTCTGTGTCTATCACCTCTGCCCGCTCCATGCCGGCCAGCACCTCATAACCGAGCTCGGTACGGACCAGCACTGTCGACCAGCCCTCAGGAGCACCATCACTACCCACCGCGATGTCGGCCACCTCGGCAGCGAAGTCCCTGCACACGAGGCAATGTCTGGGCACACAGCCCTTGACCTCCGTTACAGGGAAGGACACGAGATTCCCGTCGGTATAGATGTTAAACTCGTCCGAAACGTCCAGCTTGTCTACCTGGTCGATGTCTACACCTTTCGCTGCGAGCCTTTCGACGAGACAACTGTATTGGTAATTTTCCCGGCACAACAGTCCGACCGTCAGCTTCACCGGGGACGCCAGAGGCAGGCCTTTGTGCTTCAGATATCTTATAGACTGTATATGACACGGCGAACCCACGACACAGATGCTTCCGAGGCCTTCATCGACAACGGCCGCGCGCAGCGTCTTCAGCACCGGTACGGGACCGTATCTAGTGCCGGCCGCCTGAATAACCTCATCCCTGTCCCTGGCAATAGAGGCTCTCGGTGCCCAGCCATCTCCCACAACCAGCAGTGCTCCGTCTATCATGCCACTTCGAAGCCCATAGGTAAGCAGAGTGGTTATGAAGCCTCCGTCCTGGCAGATCCGGGCGATTTCGGGATCTTTTGTCCTGGCCATCACCGCACGCCTGTATAACCCGACGCTGTCCCTATGCCCTCGCCCGATAGCTGCGGCCTCGATCTCCTTTATGAGGTTGTGCCTGAGCATATAGCAAGCGTCATAACAGATGCTGCAGCCCACGCAATCCATAGCGCGTTTGGGGCGGCGCGGCTTGCCGTCGGGGAGCTTTATGTGAGAGCCAGGGCAGGCCGAAACGCACGCCCCGCATACCGTACACTCTCCGGTATCGATGATCCTGGACTCTAGGTCTTCATAGCCGGGCATATAGCTAAGTTCTGTCCTCGCCCTGACACCGGGAGATTAACGCCGGCATTGGCGAGGGCCACATTTACTGGTTTTCCTTCAGTTCACCGCTCGCTTTCATCTTGGCGACCTCCTCCTCCCGCAACTGTCTCTTAAAAAGCTTCAACGTAACCGTAATAGGCAGTTCTTCTCTAAACTCTACGAACCTGGGCACGGCATAAGCCGGCAGTTTTTCGCGGCAGTGATCAATTATCTCCTGAGCGGTCACTTTTCCTTCGAATTCCTTCTTAATCCTGATGAAGGCCTTTATCCTTTCGCTCCCGGCGCGTTCCGGGTCGGGGATACCGATCGCCACCGCATCACCCACGGCAGGGTGCTCATAAAGCGCATCGTCGACAAGCCTTGTGTACACCTTCAGGCCGGATATGTTGGCCATGTCCTTGACCCGGTCCGTGATATAGAAATAACCATCCTCCTCCATCTTCACAATATCACCGGTCGGCAACCAGCCATCCACAAGCCCCTTCCCGGGCTCGGGCCAGTAACCGATCATGACCTGTGGCCCACGGACCCATAGTTCGCCCTCACAGCCAGGAGCGGCCTCGTCCCCCGTGTCCAGGTCGACGATCCTGACATCAGTGTCGGGCAGCGGGATACCTATCGAGCCGAACTTCTCAAAGGGCATGAAGCCTGTGACCTTGGAGAAAGACGAGAGATTCATATGTGTACCCCCACCGGTCTCAGTCAAACCGTAGGCCTCGGTTATGGGCACGCCCGTCTCTTTCCTGAACTTCTGCGCGATTTCGGGCGCCAGAGCCGCCGTCGTCGACACGAACATCGTGGTCAGTCTACCCAGCCCTGCCGCCACCAGTCGCGAATACTGAGTGGGCACACATGCACAGAAGAACGGGCGATACTTCATGAGCATCTGCACCAGAGTATCGGTATCCCTCGGGTCGGGCAGCAGATAGCCCTTCAACCCCCAATATACGCCGAACTGCATCATCAGATGACCGTAGGCGTGAAACAAAGGTATGGGTATCATGCTCGAAGCCTTCCCCCTGATGCCCACCTTCAACGGCTCATACGACCAGGCGGTCTGCACTATGGCAACCACCCGGTTATAATGCGTCAGCATAACTCCCTTGGGCAAGCCGGTCGCACCCCCGGTAAACGGCAGAACGGCCAGGTCGTTCATGGGATCAATGTCAATCTCGGGAGGTTCGGGCTCATGGCTCGCTATCAGTTCACGGAACGAATAGGCGCCGGGTATCGCCGCGGGCGAGGGCTCCTGGGCCGAATAGTCCATAACCGAGGTGACTATGATCCTCTTGATCCCGGTCTTCTCCTGTACCGAGTTCACGGTGTCCAGTGACATATCTGTGCAGATGACCGTCTCAGCTCCTGATTCGCCGATCTCATATATTAGGTCGGCCGCCCTGTGCATCAAACTACATGGAACATGCGCCGCCCCGGCCTTCATGATCGCAAAGTCGCTTATCATGAACTGCGGACAATTAGGCAGGACGGTGGCCACCTTATCGCCCTTCTTGACCCCCAGATCGGCCAAAGCCGCAGCCAGGCTGTCGCTGAGCAACTTCAACTCGCTATAAAGCAATTCTCTTCCCATATAGTGGCAGGCAGCTCTGTCAGGAAACTCGGCCGCAGTGGCATCCAGCAGGCTGTGAACCGTCGTCTGGGGATAGGGTTCCCTGGTCTGCGGAAGCTTGTAGGGCCCTAATTTATACTGGTTCAGCCATGGTCTTTCAGTCATAGCACACACATTCACTCCCTATATCTGATCTATAGCATAGTCGAGATTCAACTCCCGGAGCTTCTCCAGCGTGGGCTTGCCCGTCTTCTTATCCCAACCGCGAAACTGGTAATAAGCATCCAGCGTCTCGTCCAGCTTCTCAACCCGGTGTCCTGCAGCCGCCCCTTCCGGCAGGGGTTCTTCGAGCAAGCGCTTGGGGAGGGTATCATCGGCCCTTGTCAGTCCGTCCCTGACGCTGAAAGCTCTGGCCAGGTTATAGACCCTCTCGCCGACCTTTCTGAAATCGTCTGCGCCGAACTCCCACCCGACGCAGTCGGCTATCATGGCAGCCCAATCCTCCGTAGATAATGCCATCCCCATGAACTTGCAGGTCCCCATACAGTCAAAAACGGTGAGAGCATCCTCCAGGTCCTTCACCACCTTCGCCTCGGCAGGGTTCTCAACCATGGAGTCTTCGATCCTGCTATCTTCCACGCACATGAAGGGGATGTCGATGAAGGCCGGTCCCTCGACGTAGGCTGTAATATGGTCCCCGCCGCGATTAGCCGTGGCGAATGCCAGTCCGCATATCTTGGATGCTCTGGGATCATATGCGGGCAGCTCCAGTCCCTTCACATGCATGGCGAAGCTCTCTGCACCCCTATCCAGCTTAGCTGCTATCCTCTTTGTTCCTTCCGCCAGCAGGTCGCCAATACCCTCCCTCTTCGCTATCATATGTATCAGCTCAATGACGGGGTCCGGGTCACCGAATCTCAGTTCCAGCCCCCCAGTATCTGCCTTCGTCAATATCCCCTTTTCGTAGCACTCCGTGGCGAAAGCTATGGTGCTGCCGGTGGAGATGACATCCAACCCGTAGTCATCGCAGAGGTTGTGCGCAAGCGTCACAGGCTCCAAATCCTCCAGAGCACACATAGCACCAAAGGTACCGATCGTCTCGAACTCCGGACCTTCTCCCTTGCAGGCATACTTACCGCCCCTTACCACGCTGACCCTGCCGCAACTGATGGGACAGGCATAACAGTGCTTCCTATCCACCAGCAATGTACCCTCGAGCGTAATCCCGCTTATCTTGTCTATGTCCGGAAAGACGCCGGTCTGCCAGTTCCTGGTGGGAAACCCGCCTCTCACATTCACAAGGTCGGTAGTCATGGCCGTGCCGTAAGTCTCTAGAGTGATCTTCAGCATGCTTTCATTGACCAGGTCGTAGTTCCTCCTGGAGATCTCGGTGAAGGCATCCTGGTCGGCGATCTTGATCTCCTGCGTTCCGCGGGCCGCTGCGGCCTTTAGCCGCTTAGACCCCATTACCATGCCTACCCCACATCTACCTGCCGCCCTGTGCACATCGTTGATGATGGCTGCATACCTGACCAGATTCTCACCCGCAATGCCGATGCAGGCAACGTTGAAGTCTTCATCGAGCTCTTCCTTGATGAGCCTGTCCGTCTCAGTGACACCTTTGCCCCAAAGGTGCTTAGCGTCGCGAAGCTCGGCCTTCCCGTCATCGATGACAAGATACACCGGCTCGGGAGATATCCCGCTCACGATAATCCCGTCGAACCCGGAGCTCTTCAGATACACCCCCCAGCTGCCTCCCGAATTCGCCTCGGCCCAGAACCCGGTCAGAGGCGACTTGGTGACTACGCAGTATCTGCCGGCGCTCGGCGACTCCGTGCCGGTCAGCGGCCCGGTCATGAATATGAGTTCGTTCTCCGGCCCGAGCGGGTCCGCACCTTTGGGCACCTCGTCGAAGAGGTACCTGGTTGCCAGCCCACTCCCGCCCAGAAACAGCTTGCAGTCATCCTCTCTGATGGCCTCCTCTGACACCTTGCCATTTGTCAGGTCAACCCTTAAAATCTTGCCCATGTAGCCAAACATGTGTGCACCTTCCTTCTTCTTATGCTCGCGTCACCAGCCCTCCCTCACTCCTCAAAATCTCCCCTCAGGGCATCGAACGATACTACCGGATGAACGGATTCAAACGGTGTCTGAGTGAGGGTGAGCACCCGTATCAGTGTCCTTTCGTCGGGCGCCTCCCACTCGCAGAAGTGTGTCTTCCCGGCAAAGTCGCAGTAACTGGATCTCCAGCACACGCCCTCCGGCGCATAATTGGGAAAAGCCTTCGCTCTGGCAATCAACTCGTCTCTGGTTAACGGCGCTCTGTGAACAACGATGAAGCGCGGCATCCTGCTCATCTCCTTACTGCCTGCCGAAACTCCCTATAGCCAGAACAGAGGTCCGGCCAACGCTAGAAATCTATGCTCCTGCCTTCGTACGTATACCTGAAGAACCTGTCTGTCTCCGCAACATCCGGTATCCTCGGACTGACGATCAGCGAGCCATCGGCCATGACATTGTCGATCAGCTTATCCATCGCCCTGTCGAAAGCATGCAGGGGAATACCCAACTCCTTAATGCAAAGAGGCTGGTTGATCTCGCGAGCCAGCTCCCTTATCGTTTGGGCGACAACTGCCGCTGCCGTCCATCCTGCAGGCACTGGTACTCGCATAGCGTGAGCAATCTCCACCCACAGCTCTTCAGCAGCTTCACCGACGAATTCGATGGTGTACGGCAGACATAGTCCAACGGCTCTACCGTGCGGGGTGTTGAAGACAGCCCCCAGGGAATGACCGGCAGCATGGGCCATAGCCGATAGCGCGTTGATGAAGCCTATACCTGCTATACAGGCTGCGTTGTGCATTTTCTCCCTCGCCTCCATGTCGTTCCCGTCCCTCACTGCCCTGGGAAGATAGCGGAGAACAAGCTGAAGAGCCTTCATACACAGGCCATCTGTAAAGTCGTTCCTCCACGAACAGATATACCCCTCGACCGCATGAGTCAGCGCGTCCATCCCAGTATCCGCCGTTACGTGAGGCGGCATTGCCCTTGCCATTTCCGGGTCAACGATGGCGATGTCGGGGACGATCTGGCGGTTGATGAGGCTCAGCTTCATATGATCTTCTCTGTCGCTCAGCACCACCGCGAACGTTGCCTCAGCGCCCGTACCTGAAGTCGTCGAGACGCAAACAAGCTTACACTTACCACCCAACCCCAGGTCCGGCATAAAGGGGTTTATCTCCTCCGGACGCACGTCCGGACTCTCGTAGGCTACCCGCATAGCCTTGCCAGCATCCATAACCGACCCCCCTCCCACAGACACAATCAAATCCGGCTCGCATGCCTGCATCAAAGACACACCCTTCTGGACTGTTTGGACGGACGGGTCGGGCTCAACCTCGTCAAACACGCCCACAGTCTCTGTCCCGGCCAGAGTGAGTTGCTCCCTGACCCTATCAACCAGGCCCAGACCCACAATGTTCTTGTCGGTGACGATGAAGGCAGACTTAGCCTTCAGCTCGGCCAGATGGCTCATGGCGTCCTGTCCAAAAACCACCAAGGGGGCCACGAAGTACCACATAACTACCTGCTCTCCATAAGACGCCAATGCCTGAAGGACAACGTTATGTCAATCAACATCATCGGTTCCAGGCCTACTCCTCGGTGGGGCCCGGCGAAAATCTACTGAGGGAACTCAGTCTCAAAGGCAGTCATGCAGTTTACCAGTTCCACGGCTGCCCTGGGCATCCTCATGATCTGACTCATGTCACCCTGGACCTTGATCTTGCCAGTCATCATAGCTTGCACCGGATCCGCTTCCTTGTCCAGGATCCGCTTCATGTTAGTGAAGGGACCGAATATCCGGTACCTCGGAGACTTCTCGCCTTCATCCTGCACCACCGACGCCTCGCGGCAGTCGCCATGCCACAGGTCGAGGTATATGATATGCCTGCGCTCATATGATGCATCGGGCTCAACTATGATGTACAGGTCTCCCTCCCAGTTCTTGGCTGCCTCTTTGTATGCCTTGCTGTTATCCAGCTCACTCTTCAGCCCATCCGCCCATTCCTGAGTTCCGAACATGACGGCCATTTCCTAAATCTCCTCCTTAAAGATGACGATTACTGATTATACCATCAACCTCTATGGAGAGGTAACTATTCACAGAGACTCGCGTTATTCACCCCCAAACTCCGGTTCTCGCTTCTGAAGAAACGCGTTGATCCCTTCCACAAAGTCCTTGGTACCGAACAGGAAGCTCTGGGCGTAGGTTTCGAAGTAGAGCTGCTGCTCGAGATCATTCAGCAGCCCGCTATGCACCGCCCGCCTGATCTGTGCCATAGCCAGCGGGGGCGCCTTGGCCAGCCTCCCGGCCAGTTGCATAGCCTCGTCCATAAACCTGTCGTGGGGAAAGACCATGTCGACCAGCCCTATACGCTCGGCCTCGCTGGCGTCGATCAGGTCACCGGTATACATAAGCTGGAAGGACTTGCCCGTCCCCAGCAATCTCGGCAGCAGAAAGGTAGCGCCGCAGTCGGGAATCAGGCCCCGGCTTATGAAGGACAACCCGAACCTGGCGTTCTCAGAGGCAATCCGGATGTCCGAGAGCAATGCCAGGGACACGCCTCCTCCGGCAGCGACACCATTAACTGCTGCGATCACGGGTTTCTCCAGATCATAGAGGTCCCGTGCAAATGCCCCGAGGGCCTGTAGTCTCTGCTGTCGAGTCAAGCTCAGAGAGAGATCACTCAGCGAAGCCAGTGCGTTGACATCTCCTCCGGCGCAGAACCCCCTGCCGGCTCCAGTGATAACCAGGACCCGAACTTCATCGTCCTCCTGGATCTGTCTGAGCAGCCTGGGTAGCCAGACAAGACCCATTTCGGCGCTGATAGCATTCAGCTTGTCGGGGCGGTTGAGAGTCATCGTGGCAATCCCCTCTGACTTCTCAAGTATGATTTCTTTGAACTCCACGGGTATCCTCTAGAACGGCTCTGCCTGGCCCTCTCAGGTTATCAGTCTGAGCATCTCTGCTCAGGACGACACAGCCTGCCTGTGGCGCCCATTATATCGAAAAGGGGGCAACCTTGCCACGACCGTCTTGAAGCGCTGTGATACCGACCCAGCAAGCGTTCTCGAGATTGGTGTCAGACCCGGCCGATTCTGCTATCATACTTGTGGGGTAACCGGCCAACCCTGTGCCCTGGAATTATGATTCCGCAAATGGAGCATGACTTGGAGGAAAGGAAGTCAGACCAGGACACTGCCCGCCGCATTGCAGAATCCGCGGAGTTACAACTGGCTCCAGACGGAGAGAGATATCCGGTCATTGACCTGAAAACCACACTCTCCATCTCCCTGGAGAACCGGGTGTCGATGAGACACGTGGAGACCACCGCGCTGCAGCAGGGCGTTGTTCCCTGTCGGTACCTGCGCAATATCGGCACAATCGGCGTGGATGGTCAGCTAAAGCTCCTGGAATCAACCGTCGCCATCGTGGGAGCAGGCGGACTGGGGGGCACCGCAATTGAGCTGCTGGCCAGGTTAGGAGCAGGTCATCTCATTATCATCGACGATGGCCGCTTCGCTGATCATAACCTGAACAGGCAGCTTATGTCCGCACAGGACAACGTGGGCGAGCGAAAGGTTACCGTGGCAGCCAGCAGAGTCAGTAAGGTGAATTGCGCCGTCGAAGTCACCGCGTTCGGCGAACGGTTGACTAATGACAACGCCAGCAGGCTACTCCGCGGAGCCCGGGCTGTCGTCGACGGGCTTGACAATCTATCATCGCGCTTTGCGGTTGAACATGCCTGCCGCGATCTGGGAATACCATATGTCTACGGGACTATTGCGGGCTTCTGCGGTCAACTGATGACCATCTACCCCGGGGATCCGGGGCTATCTTGTATCTACGGCTCATGCCGGGCCGATCTTGAGCAGGGTATGGAGAGCGCAACAGGCAACCCTGCCACTACCCCGGCGCTTGTCGCAGCATTGCAGGTGCAGGAGTCGGTGAAGATCATCACGGGCATAGGCACACCTTTGCGCAACCGGGTCCTCATGGTGGACGTCGCGCACGGCACGTTTGACACACTCGAGTTGACGCGGTGAGAGCATGGCATCGGTCACAGTGCGCTTCTACAGTCTATGGCGGGCCCATCTGGGCATGGACAGCACGGAGCTGCAGGCGGACAGTACAGACGACGCCTTGGCGCAGCTGGAAGAGAGATTCGGCGCCCATGTCCGGGAGAGACTCGCCGCGGAAGGCATTCACCTCGACGGGAAGCTCCAGGACTATTCTCTAGTACTGCTCAACGGTACGAATCTGCGCAACCTGGCGAACACCGAGCTAAAGGAAGGCGATGTTCTACACATCTTCCCGCGCGCGATGGGCGGGTAGAACGCGCTGCATACCAGCAGCAGCAGTTCCGAGAACCGTAACATAATGCTAGAATTGGCTCTATGCCGGCCAATCTACCCCCACAGTACTTCGAGGCGGAGAGGCGATACAGGGCAGCCAAAGACCCCGATGACAAGATCGCGGCCCTGCAGACGATGCTTGCCGTCATGCCCAAGCACAAGGGCACCGACAAGCTTCACGCTGATCTGAGAAGGCGGATCGCCAGGCACTCACAGGAAGCGGAGAAGAAGTCGGCCACGGCCAGAAGAACGGGCTTCTATATCAGCCGCGAAGGCGCCGGACAGGTAATGCTCGTCGGTCCGGCCAATGCCGGTAAATCGCAGCTCTTGGCGGCACTCACCGATGCCCTCCCCGAGATAGCCGAGTATCCGTTCACCACCCAAACGCCTGTGCCGGGAATGATGAAGTACGAAGACATCCAGATTCAGTTGGTGGACACGCCCCCCATCGGCCACAAGGAGGTGAAAATGCTCCTGGCAAACACCCTCAGAAATGCCGACCTCATTGTGATCGTGATAGACCTTTCTCTGGATCCGGTAGGCCAGGTCGACTTAACCCTTCAGGGCCTGAGCGACGCAAGAATCGTACCGTTGTCTGAGAAGGGCCCTGAAATCGGCGCGGGCGAATACCCCAGGAAGATGCTGATTGCCGGGAATAAGAACGACCTGCCCGAAGCGGGCAAGAACTGGGACGCGTTAAGTTCGCACTATGGCGAGCTGTTCCCGGTCATCTCCTTGTCAGCCAGGGAAGGCAGCGGTCTGCAGGATTTCAGACGACTGCTTTATCAGGTACTAGACATCATCCGTGTATACACCAAAAGCCCGGGAAGCAAGGCCGACCTGAGCGACCCTTTGATACTGGAGAAAGGCAGCACGGTGGAAGAAGCAGCTGAGAGCCTGCACAAGGATTTCCGCCACAATCTGAAGTATGCAGTCGTCTGGGGTTCGGGGAAGTACGACGGGCAGCGCGCTAGCAAGGCACACGTGTTACAGGACGGGGACATCGTAGAGTTCCACATATAACAACCGGCGACGCCGTTTCTTGCAAGCCCGGGACGTCAGAAACGGCACGTCTCCCTCAGCACCGGGAGAGGAATATCCGGTGGTTGCAGTTTTCAGTGACCTCCATTATACTGGAATGGGTGGTTATAGATTTAGGTTATCGCTTCTAGGTGAGAGCCCTGGTGGCTCCACTCACAAACGTTGGATGACCGAAGCTCTAGCCCGGACTCAACAGAAAGGAGGTCATCCAATGGGGTTTACAGACAAAGCGCTGGAATGCTCGGAGTGCGGTAATACGTTCACCTTTACTGCCGATGAGCAGGAATTCTATGCGAACAAGGGTTACGCCAACGAACCCAAGCGCTGCCCGGCATGCCGGGAGGCGCGAAGGGCCCAGCGCAGTAGCTACGGCGGGTACAGGTCCAGCCGTCAAATGTATGCCGCGGTCTGTGCTGAATGTGCCAAGGACTGTGAAGTGCCGTTCGAGCCTCGAGAAGACAGACCGGTCTACTGCAGCGACTGTTACAGCAGGCTCAAACCGAGCGGGCGATAAGCGGAGGCATTTCGACACAGAACGCCCGCGGGCACGCAGTTCATCGGCCCCGAAACGGCATGCAATATAGGCGTTTCGCGGCGTTCTACTGCTTTGAGGCCCGGGGCACAAGACCGATAAGGAGGTCAGTGATATGAACATATACGTGGGCAATCTATCTCGCGATACCACCGAGGATGAACTGCGCCAGGCATTTGAGGCTTTCGGTCAGGTCTCATCAGTACACATCATCAAGGACAGGTACAGCGGCGAATCCAGAGGGTTCGGATTTGTTGAGATGGCGACCAAGAGCGAAGGCCAGGCTGCGATCAACGGACTCAACGGGACAACTATGGGGGACCGGACGCTCACTGTCAATGAGGCGCGTCCTCGCTCGGACACCGGAAGGGGAGGTGGGTCCTACGGGAGGGGCGGTGGCTTTGGCGCCGGGGGAAGACGGCGCAGGTACTAAACTGCCAGCATCCTTCGCACTGAGGTCTTCGCAACCTCACCCTGGAGTTCCCGGCTGAGAAAGGGGAGTTCGTTCTTCCTGGCCGCCTCAGAAGCGATCTCCTCAGCTACCTCCTCGAGCTCACCGCGCTCTCGATAGCGCCTATCCACGTATTGCTTGAACCTTTTCGTTCGCTTCAAGCCACGTGGCAAGACGCATCTTGCCTGCTCACCCAGGAGCGCACCGTGATGGTCGAAAGCACATACATCTGTATCGTACCCAGCCAGCTTCTCAAGCGACTCGACATATGAAGGAAAATCGTACTGCGGCGACGGCATTACGAGTCCCCTGCCATCGGGCAAAGGACACGGAGCAGCATCCGAGGGAAACATCGCCCTCAGCTGTGGGCAGTATACTGCCAGGGAGCACCTGGTATGCCCCCGTGTCTCTATGAACAAGGCCTCCAGGCCGTCGCCCAGGTCCATAGCCTCACCCTCGGTAGCAACCCTGTCGACCTGGATCGCGTCAACTTCCAGGTTCAGCCTTTCGTATTCACCATCTAGCCCCATTGCCTCAATGGCCGCTCGATTGGATCTGGCGATGGTATGCATCACCTTTGGCTTCGAGAACAGCTGTGCTGCGTATGCAGAGGCCACTATTTCAGCATGCGGGAATTTCCTCTTCAGATACGGGACCGCTCCACAATGGTCAAAATGGGAATGCGGGATGACGACGTATTTTATGTCCTGCATATCCAAACTCATCCCCGCAAACTGTCTCTCCAGGGACGGGGCGATGTAGCTCATTCCCCCGCCAACGATCATAGCGTCTCTACCTTTCACCAGGTACAGACAGATGTCGCGGGTCCCCAGGAACTCTATCCTGTCGGTAACCCTACCCGATTCGCCTATCCACATTCAGATCATCTCCTCTGACCGGGCACGATTAGATAGAAGTGAACTCCCTGATAGCCCGGAAGTATGCGTTTCTACCCGTCCACATTATGTCGTTGTGACCCGCCCCAGGAATCACAAGCAGCCTTTTGTCGTTGGCTGCCAGGCTATCGTACAGGGCCTCACCCTCGGTGACCGGGATGATCCGGTCGCACTCCCCGTGAAGGACGAGCGCGGGCACCTCGATGGTCCGCGCCTTAACGAGATTCGGCTGCTCGGGCTCTTGTACCCCCACCGACCCGGGTGGCAAGCCGAGGTGCGTCAAGAGACCGACGAAAGACCCGAAGCCGCTCTCGATAATGAGGCCTGCTATTCTATCCTGGTGGCGGTAGGCTATCTCGACCGCCGAGAGGCTTCCCAACGAGCGGCCCATAACGAAGATGGCGTCCCGGTACCCCTCCTGCTCCCGAATACTGTCGAACGCCCTGAATATCACGGGGGCGTCCGAGACCGTGTTGCTCACAGTGGGGCGGCCCTGACTCACGCCGTAGCCCCGATAGTCGGCAACAAACAGGTTGAGGCCAGGTTCTTTGTACATGGGAGCGATATAGTCATGGTCACTGACCACCTCGCCGTTGCCATGGAAGTATAGAACCGTGGGCGAACCCCGACTGCTGATATAGAAGCGGCAGGAGACTGAAACGTCTTCGTCCACCGCGATGAAATAGTCACGGGCGTCGGGTGGAGCGGGCGTGAAATCTCTCCGGGGATAGAACACGAAGCTCAGAATCTCGGGCCGGTCGAGTGCCGAATAATCCTGCGACATAACTCCCTGCCGCCTGATTCTAGCATATCCGCAGACTCCCGTCCCTTCATGATTTGTGTGTCACTAAGGTATCTGAACTAGAGCATTCTTCTTCCGCACCCAGGACATCGCTCTATGGCAACGGCGGGTGACAAGGTGCTATGATTATGCGGTCGGGTTTCCCAGCAACTACACCCTGAGAAAGGCGTATCGGCATGGCTTACTCTCGGTTCTCACTGGAAGGAAGAGTTGCCCTTGTTACCGGGGCTAGAAGGGGCATAGGTAAGGGCATCGCGCTCGGTCTCGCTGAGGCAGAGGCAGATGTCGCCGTCTGCGACCTCGTAGTCCAGAGCGGCGAGCTGCGGAGCGTAGCCAGAAGCATCCGAGACCTCGGCAGGCGTTCCCTGGCGCTCAAGTGCGACGTTGCCAGGAAGTCTCAGGTCGACAGGATGGTCGAACGGGTAGAGAACCGACTGGGCCCTATAGATATCCTGGTAAACAACGCCGGCGTCGAGAGCATCCACGGCATGCTTGACACGACAGAGGATGAGTGGCACAGAGTCCTCAATGCCGACCTCACCAGTTGTTTTTTCTGTGCCCAGGCGGTGGGAAAAAGCATGGTACAACGAAGGCAAGGCTCGATTATCAACATCGCCTCGGGAGCGGGCATAAGAGGGTTCGCGGGCCGAAACACCTACAATGTCGCCAAGGCCGGTGTCATAATGCTGACCAAGGTCCTGGCGCGCGACTGGGCGCGGTACAACGTCCGGGTCAACGCCATCGCGCCCACGATTGTGAGGACAGATATGATGGCCGCGTGGGACGAGGAACTAATAGCTGCCGAAGCTGCGCGAATTCCGCTCAAGCGGCTGGCCGAGGTAAGCGATCTGGTGGGACCGGCCCTCTTTCTGGCCTCTGACGCCGCCGCTTATATCACAGGCGATACGCTGCTTGTCGATGGCGGCCAACTGACCTGAGCACACGGCTGTGCACGAGCACCCCAGGCGATCGCCGATTGGTGCAGCAGGGCCAACGCCGAAGGCGCGTCGGCCGGCGGCAACCCTCAAGTACCTTTGTAGAACGCCAGGGCCAATGTGCCTCTACCGGTAGCATAAGCCATGATCGGACTGAAGTCGGTAACAAAAAGCTCCACGCAGTTGAACTCGGCGGCCACCCTGTCCCTGAGCATCCGAGCCTCCTCCACAGCGTCGGCGTGCATTACCGCGACATGGATCGGATCAGAATGACCCGCGTGTTCCCCCATCATACTAAGCATCTTCTCGACCCCGCTCCGTTTTGTTCGGGCAGCACCGGCAAAACGGATCACCCCGTCGCCGTCCGTCAGGATTGGCTTGAGGGACAGCGATGAGCCAATACGGGAAGCTAGCTTCGGTATGCGCCCTGTTCTATAGACATGCCGGATAGTTTCCAGAAGGCCGATAAACCTCACCCTCTCTCTAACTTCTCGGGCTATGGCCATCACCTCTTCGAAAGTCTTACCTTCTTTGGCCGCGCGTGCCGCTGCCAGCGCAATGAGACCTTCAGCAGCGGCCGCAGTCTCACTGTCCAGGACTTCGATCCTTGTGGAAGGAAGCTCCCGCTGCACTATTTCCCTGGCAGCACTGGCACTATCGTAAAACATGGTCAGCTTCGCGGATATGGTGATGACCAGTATGTTCCGGTAACCTGCGCTGAGTTCACGATATGTAGCAGCGAAGTCCTCGGGAGAGGCCGCCGAACTCTTCCAGAACTCGGGGGCCTCATCGATGAACCGGTAGGCCTGGGCCGAAGTTAAGTCTATCACGTCCCGGTAGACACTGCCGTTGAACAATATGTTGGCCGGCACCATGCTGATCCTCAGGTCGTCGAGCCGGTCCCCTGGGATGCAGGCGATGCTGTCCACAATAATGGCGGTTTCACTCATACCACTGTCTCAAGAGGCCAATCAAATGCGCCGGTTAAGACCAAATGGCCGGCGCTGCCGGGCATTATATGCTGACGCGCAGCGACGGTCAACCATTGGCCGAAGCTTTCCTTGGTTCCTATCGGCGACCCACTCCCGTGTCTCCAGGCCTCGGCTCAGCCATACCCTGATCATCGCGGTTCGACCCCAGGCCGCTGCCGCTGATCCATCACGATGGTAACGAGTTGGTGATGGCCGCCAGTATTCGCGAATGTAATACTTTTGTAACTTTTTCTGGCTGCATTTTATGACTTCTTTACCACCTATCCATTACCATGGTACTGAACCTTAGCGCGGCAGCCAAGGGGGATGAACCGGCAAAGAGAGAAAGGAGGTCCTGCCTATGGTAGTAGAAGGTAACAGACGAAGAAGGGGTGATGAGGGGCGGTTGTAGGAACGACAGGCAAACAAGTAGGAACGAAATTCAAAGGAGGAGAAACAGTGAAGAATAGAGTATTCTTTGTTGCGTTGGCACTGGTCCTGGCTCTGAGCCTGGCCGGTCTCGGCTGTCCTGATCCAATAGAACCCGAGCCCGAGCTTACGGTCTATACCCTATGGACGGAGGAGGCGGAGAGACAGGCCTTTAACGCCGTTCTGGCCGAGTTCGAGGACCAGACGGGCATTCAGGTAACACACACGGCGGTGGACACGGACACCATGTTGGTCACTTTCCCCACGGCCTTCGCGGCGGGCACTTCGCCCGCGGATGTGGTCCTGGCACCTTGGTCTGCCTGGATCGTCGACCTCAGCGGCCACCTGCTGCCGGTGGGCGAACTGCTTGACGAAGACGAGTTCACCGCGGCCCACCTGGATCCGGTGACGGAGGCCGGACAGTTGTACGGAGCCCCCTTTAAGATGGCCGGCAAGCCGGGCTTCTGGTACAAGCCGTCGTTCTTTGCCACCCACGATCTGACACCGCCTGCTACATATGATGAGTTCGTGGAGCTGTTGGCCGACCTCGATGAGATACCCGAGTTGGAAGCCCCCATTGCCAGTGGTAATGGTGTGGGCTGGCCGCTCTCCGACCAGGTAGAGGGCTTCATAATCGGCCTAGGAGGATACCAACTGCAGTTGGACCTTATCCAGGGCACGGTGGCCTGGACGGATGACGTGGTGAGAGAGGACGTATTCGGCCCCCTGGTGGATCTGCTCGAGGCAGGTTACTTCAGTGTGCCCGACGAATGGGGAACACAGGTGGAGCAGCTCGACGCTGAGGTATACGGCATGATGTGGATGGGCGACTGGATAATCGGCATGGTCGAAGACTCCGACGATATAGACTTCTTCCCGTTCCCGCAGACGGATGGCGTCGTCGGAGCAATCGACTATGCTATCGTAACCGAGTACACAGACTGGCCCGACGAAGCCCGGGAACTGGTCAGCTTTCTGGCCACCAGCGAGGCACAGGAGATATGGGCTGAGATAGGCGGTTACCTGGCGCCCAACGCGGAGGTCCCACTGGACATATACCCGCCAGCCGCCCGGTCGGTGGCAGAGTTTATGCTGACAGTCACCGTTGTTCCGGACCTGGACGACACCATCGGAGGGGCATTCCAGTCAACCTTCTGGGACCAGCTTAAGCTACTGTGGGTTAACCCCGATCTGGTGGACGACGTGCTCGAGGAAATAGAGGAAGACGCGCCGCAACCCGCGTAGTGCGCAAGAACTCGGTGCGGGGGCGGTTGCCTGAACGCCTCCGCACCGGTCCAATAGTCTGGACCTGGCCCTGGTCTTTGGGTCTGAGAGGGGCAGACCCTGCGGTCTGATCTCGCAAATGCAGCAGAGCTTTTCTGTGAAAAGGGGACAACGACATGCGTAGGCTGATATTCATCCTACCGGCGCTTATCCTGGTCGCCTTAATAGTGATCTTTCCGGCCGCCGAGACAATACGCTGGAGCTTCTGGGGGTGGGACCGGCTGGAGATGACTGAATTCGTCGGGTTCGACAACTACGAGCGGCTTTTCGGCAGTAGATCGTTCATCAATATGGCCCGGTTCCCGACCCAGAATCCACCGTGGGGGGCCCTGATTCACAACATCGTGTGGGTGATAGTCTTCATCCCTCTCACCGCATTGCTCGGTCTGTTCCTGGCTGTTCTGCTCAGGGAGGTCAAAGGCGGGTCCATAATCAAGTCCATGATCTTCATAGGGATGGTGGTCCCGCTGGTTGTGGGTGGGATGATAATCCGTTTCGTGTTCGACGGGAGGGCGGGAATAGTAAACGCCGCGCTGCGCACCGTCGGGCTGGATGATCTTGCACGTACCTGGACGGCCTTCCCGGATACTGCCCTGCTTTCACTGATACTGGGCTCGGTCTGGATCTGGACCGGTTTTGCCATGATAATCTACTCCGCCGGCCTGGAGCTCATATCGAAGGACCTGTACGAGTCGGCCAGTGTGGACGGCGCCTCACCGTGGCGAACGTTCCGCAGGATAACCATCCCTATGGTCAAACCTGCCACCCTGATTGTGGTCGTCATGAACCTGATATACGTACTGAGGATCTTCGATATCGTCTATGTCGCGACCCGGGGTGGTCCCGGCGGCGCCTCCAGTGTCCTGGCTTTCCAGGGTTACCTCTTTGCCTTTCAGCAACGCGAGTGGGGAATGGCCTCGGCAGTCTTCACCTTTCTGACCCTTGCTGCCGCCATCATCAGCGTGGTCCTGGTAAGAAGGGTGAAATAATGAAGAGGCCGAGGATCATTCTATATGTCATCGCCTGGCTCATCGGTATCATCTGGGTGCTGCCCTTTTTCGGGGTATTCGTCACGTCCGTGAGGCCTTTTGGTGAGGTAGTTGACGGCTGGTGGCAGCTGGAAGAGTTCACCCTTACCCTGGACGCATTCCGACAGGCCTGGAATCATCCGGATGCTCCCGTAGGCCCCGCCCTCTTGAACTCCCTCTCCATAGCCATTCCCGCCACCATACTGACCATCATCCTTGCTTCGCTGGCAGCCTATGCCTTTGCCAGGTTCGAGTTCCGGCTTAAGGGTCCCCTCTTCTCCCTCCTGATAATCATTATGGCGATGCCGGGCCAGTCGATCATCATCCCTCTGTTTGCCCATATGATCACCCTGGGGCTCATCGATACCCGGCTAGGGCTTATCCTGATTCACACAGCCTGGGGAATACCCTGGGCGGTATTGTTCTTGAGAAACTTCTTCCTCAGCGTTCCCATCGACCTGGAGGAATCCGCCCGCGTGGATGGGGCTTCCGATCTGACGGTCTTCCGCCGCATAGTCCTGCCCATAGCCCTGCCAGCCATAGTCTCCATCGCCGTCCTGCAATTCGTCTGGGTGTGGAATGACTTCCTCTTCGCCCTGATCGTCATATTGTCCCCAGACAAGAAAGTAGTGACCCAGACCATCCCGCTGCTAAGGGGTAGATTCGACATCCCCTGGAGCGTGCTTAGTGCCGCCTCGGTGCTGGGCATGATTATCCCCCTACTAGTATTTGTGTTTCTCCAGAGGTATTACATAAAGGGGGTGATGGCCGGCGCGATAAAGGGTTAGAGCATCCCCGCGTCAGCAGCCTGTCCTGATCGTAAAGGTAGATAGACTCTTTCGGGAAAGTCAGGTAGACCTTGCTGCCCATCTCGGCGGTGAAGCCGGGAGCAGTCTTGGCCTTGATCATCATGTCTTCTAACAGCAGGTCGACTATTACGTGTTCGCCCAGGGGCTCATCCGCGTAGCCCTCCGCCTCAAGAGAGTTCTCCTGCCGCTCCTTGTGCACCGAGAAGTGCTCGGGCCTCACACCCAGGACCAGCTTTGTACCGGCAGGCTTTTCCTTCAACTGCTCGGCAAGGTCCTTATCTAGCGTGATAGTGGATTCACCGGTACCGAGGCACTTCAGTCCGCCATTCTCGGTCAGAGTGCACTCGATCAAGTTCATCGGCGGAGACCCGATGAAGCCGGCCACCCACTGGTTCTCAGGGCAGTAGTACAGGTCGTCCGGAGTGCCGACCTGCTGCAGGATCCCCTCGTTCATCACCGCAACCCTATCGGACATGGCCATCGCCTCCACCTGGTCATGGGTTACGTATACCGTGGTTACCTTCAGCCTCTTATGCAACCTCTTCAGCTCTGCCCTCATCAGGACTCTGAGCTTGGCATCCAGATTCGACAGGGGCTCGTCCATCAGATAGGCCGAGGGTTGCCTGACGATCGCCCTGGCCAGGGCGACCCTCTGCCGCTGTCCGCCGCTTAGCTGCCCCGGTTTTCGGTCCAGGAACTGCTCAATCTGGACGAACTCCGCCGCCTCCTTGGCGAGCTTGACCCTCTCCTTTTTGGCAACGCCGCGCGCCTCTAGAGGGAAGGCGATGTTGTCCAGCACAGTCATATGAGGATAGATAGCGTAGCTCTGAAAAACCATGGCCACGTTGCGCTTCCCGGGAGAAACCCGGGACACGGGCTTTCCGTCGAAGTAGATCTCGCCCGAGGTGGGTGCTTCCAGCCCCGCAATAAGGCGGAGGGTGGTCGTCTTACCGCACCCCGATGGCCCTACCAGGCTTATGAACTCCCCGTCTTCGATCTCGAGATTGACATCATCAACCGCCTTGACGCCCGCAAAGTGTTTGCTCAGACTCTTTAACCGTATCTCCATCTCAACACCTCTTACAACCCGGCCTCAGCTAGCGGCAATCATCACATCTCGAAACATCTCCCACTCGTAGTGGTGGGCGGTACTGGATTTGAACCAGTGACCTCCTGTGTGTAAGACAGGCGCTCTCACCACTGAGCTAACCGCCCCAAGCACGCCTGGCGGGATTTGAACCCGCGACCTCAGCCTCCGCAGGGCTGCGCTCTATCCTGCTGAGCTACAGGCGTATACGAGATCGCATACATGGTGCCGAAGGAGGGATTTGAACCCTCACGCCCGTAAGGACACTACGCCCTGAACGTAGCGCGTCTGCCGTTCCGCCACTTCGGCATCTAATGGGCAGCCTCGAACTCTCCCTTTCCCAGCGCAACAAATATGAGTGATAGCAAGCCGATAACGGACGCCGGGAGAGCACAGATAGCCCCTGCCAGCGCCAGCCCGAAACTCTTCCTTCTCAGGGCCGAGATTCCGCCTGCGATGGCAATTATCCCCAGAACAACAAGCACCGCCCCTGCGATGACCAGCCACATAGCGACTATACCTCCCCCAGGAGTCCCGGGCGGTGGACTGAACTCCATCAGGAACCGATGACCCATCAGTCCCAAGGCAACCACCACACCTCCACCGATTAACTCCATCACTCCCGCTATTATGGCCAGAACTCCTCCGGCGGTCAGTAAGCCTCCGCGGCCGTCATTCATCTTTGCACCTCCATCGCATTGGCGTTTATGGTGGGCAGTACTGGACTTGAACCAGTGACCTCTTGCGTGTGAAGCAAGCGCTCTAACCACTGAGCTAACCGCCCGCACTCACACCTATTGTAACTCCAAAACCTAGCTTTGTAAACACAGCTCAGGGCGGCAGAATCGACGCCGGTCAAGCACGCCACCAAACGGTCCAAGCGACCCTGGTCCGTGCGATCGCCCTACCGACGAGACCGTCAGGCGCCCGGTCAAAATACACGACTCTGTATGCAGCAGGAGAGCACGGGGGCCGAACCTCGGCAGGCCGGCCCGTGTGCAGCGTAGCCACACAGCCCTTCGCGAGAAGCAGCCGCCATAACAGGCTACTGTAGCGACACGCAAGAGTGACGAGAGACAGGAAGCCCCGGCTAACTCTTCTTCTTCAGCTCTTCACCACAGCAGACAAAGGTACAGGGCTCGCATTCGCACTCTTCAGGAGGAGTGCCCACCTCTCTGCATTCCTTCACCACCTTCAGTTCCAGCCCGCAATCCTCGCACGCATACACATCCCCCATTTTCAGTTCATGACAACCCGGCATAGCTCTATCCTCCTTTCTCGAAGATGTCATCCAGTCGTCTTAAGATAGCAGTACTATAGTCGAGTCTGGCTCTCCAGGCAACTTCTTCCCCACGTCCGCCGTCTGATATAAAGCATCCGTGCATCACTCGCCTCCAGTCCCGGCATCGCTCCATCACCTCATCACCCATTGCGATGGAGCATTCCACACCTCCGCCTTCCACGGGACTGTCTCAGGCGTTACCATGGGCAAGATCTCCTTGAACAGCTCCAGGCGTTCTGTGTCGGTCAAAGCCCGGTAACTCTCAGCGACCGCCAGGTTCCTTTCCAACTGCTCCATGCTCTCCATACCGACAACAGCGGTGCTGATAGGCAGGCTGAAGGCATATCGCAGCGCCCGTTCGTATATGTGAGCCAGGGCACCGAGCCCCATTATCTTCATGCCTATGACGGCCACACCACGAGCGTTAGCTATCGCCAGGAACTCTTCTACGAAGCTCAGAACGCAGTGATCGAGCACCGAGGTTGCGCAGAGTACGCTATCGAATGGAAACCTCCACAACGCTTCCAGCTGGACCTGTGGATTGGTATGGCCACTGATGCTGATATACCGCACCAGACCCTCATCCCGGGCCCGCACAGCCGCCTCTAACGCACCGCCCGGAGCAGTAACCCTGTCAAGCTCGGCCAAAGACCACACATGATGCATACGCAACTCATCAACGAAGTCGGTCTGAAGTCGCCTCAGGCTCTCCTCCAACTGGCTTCTGGCCTCGTCGCGGTCTCGGGACCATACCTTTGTGGCGATCCACATCTCCTTTCTGCGACGGGAAGCTACCTTCCCCACCCGTTCCTCCGACTGTCCACCGGAATACACCCATGCCGTATCGAAATAGAACACCCCGCTGTCGATGGCATGGTTAACTATCCGGACGGCCTCCTCTTCAGAACACCCGTGCCCATCCACGATGCGCTGAGCGCCGAAACCCAGCATGGGGACTCTCTCGCCGGTATTGCCAAACTCCCTCTGCTCCATCTTAAGCTCCTATGGGTGGTCGTCGCTCTAACCCATGCGCCCACTGCGAGCGCCGTGGGTCGATTGTCTCCCCTCGAGCCAACCGATTACCTCCTCGTCGGTCAGGTCATGCCAGTTGCGGTAAAAGCCGGCCACAGCAAAAGAATAGGTGCGCGCAACAACCAGGCACACGACGTCGTCGACTACCCCCCTGATCAGGTCGTAGGCCGATCCCGAGGCAACCGGTACGGCGACTACTACCGCAGACGCATGCCGCAGCCGCGTCGATTTGGCAGCGGCCAGCATGGTGAACCCGGACGCCAGTCCGTCGTCTACAAGGATTGCCGTCTTTCCCTCTACCGGTGAAGGCGCCACCCTCTCTCGAAGCACGGCGGCCCGTCGGGCGATCTCGGCCCGGACTTCGTCTGCCTGACGCTCAATCTGGCCCTCGGTCAGTCTCAGCCGGGCGACCAGCGGCTCATTCAGCACAACGGTACCGTCCTCGGCTACCGCGCCGTAGCCCGCCTCCGGATTGCCGGGAACGGTGATCTTGCGCGTCACGATGACATCTAAGGGTATGTTCAGTTCCCCGGCTACTTCGACGCCGACCGGCACACCACCGCGCGGAACTCCTAACACGACGGCTTCACCCTCCCTATGTTCCTCCAGGCTCTGGGCCAGACGCCGGCCGGCATCGGATCGATCTTGAAAGAAGGGACTTTCTCGATATACTATCAATCATCACCTCACTGTGTGGCCGCCCCACATTCCGCCAGTCCTACTCCATCTAACTGAGCTCCACATCGGTAGCACCGACCACCGGTTGACCTGTTCTCAACGAGCGCCGCACTACGCCGGCGCAGCACTACGGCGCCGCAATCATAACAGCAGGTATCGGCACCATCATTCCCGCCCCGCACATTGCCTATGTAGACGTAACGTAATCCCGCTCGAAGTCCAATGTCGCGCGCCTTAACCAGACTCTCCATCGGCGTCTGGGGCAGATGACCGAATTCACGAACCGGGTAGAACCGGCTGATATGCCAGGGGGTATCCATTCCGAGTTCCTGAGCAATGAAACCGGCTATGCCCTGCAGATTGTCGTCAGAATCATTCAACGATGGAATCAGCAGTGTGGTAACCTCGACCCAGATGTTCAGGCGTTTCATGTAAATCGCAGAGTCGAGAACAGGCTGCAAGCGTGCCTTGCAGGTACCCTCATAGTATGCCTCGCTGAAGCTCTTCAAATCCACATTGGCGGCGTCCAGGTACGGTTCAATGGTCTCCAGGGCCTGACGTGTCATGTAGCCGTTGGTCACAAACACGTTATATAGCCCGTTCGCTCTTGCCAACCTGGCGGTATCGTAGGCGTACTCAAAGAATATGGTTGGCTCGGTGTATGTGTAGGAGATGCTCTGACAATCATGCCTCTTCGCATTCTCAACGACCTCCTCCGGCAGTAACTCATACCCCGGCAACACAGGCCCGTCTTCCCTGGAGATCTGAGAAATCTGCCAGTTCTGGCAAAAGCCACACCGGAAGTTACAGCCCATAGTAGCAATGGAATAGGACCGCGAACCCGGCAGGAAATGATATAGAGGCTTTTTCTCAATGGGATCGATATCGGCCGCTATGGCCTGGGCATAGGCGAGCGTAAACAACTGGCCCTCTATGTTCTGCCGCACATTGCAGAAGCCGAGCGCGGAGCTCGCTATCTTGCACTGGTGAGCACACAGGTCGCAGCGAACCAGCCTGCGGTCCAGCTTCTCATAGAGCATGGCCTCCTTCTTCACTGCTGGCCTCTCATACGTAGCGCCATTCCGCCTCGCCCGGAATGTACCTCGCCCGACTGAAGACCGAGAATCAGCACTCGCGGCGGCAGATAGCGCCTGGCCTTCAACGCAACAAAACTGCCCGGCACAAGATGCACGCACTCCAGGTTGTCCAGTTACCCAGATCGCATCGCTGTACTCGAACCGGCCTCGAGCGCTAATCAGGTAGCTTCTTGCTGCCCTGCCACTGACGGAAGCTGTCGATTTCTTTCTGTAGCGCCGTCGCTATCTCGCACCCGTGGGAAGCCGCCAACTGGCGATACATCTCGATGGCGGGCTCAGCCAGTCTGTCTTGAGCCCGGAGGATGAATATCGGCTCGTCCGTGCCGATTCGCGGAATATCGAGCCTTCCATACTTACCTGATAAAGCCATGTTCGCACCTCCTGTTCTCTATATTGCCAACGCTTGTCAGAACGACCCGGAACAAGCTGCGCAGCAAAGATGTCGCCCCAGCAGACCCCGGCCTACTCCCCCCGGCTATTTCTTGCTGGCCAGGAATTGGATTCTGGCCGCTACGTTGTCCGCCGCTTGAGCACGGCTCTGTGCCCGCAACAGGTCCCGGGCCAGCTTCTGATCCTCTATCACGTCCCGCACCCAGTTGCTGAAGTCGTTCCGGTCCTTGCCGGCGTGAAAAGCATAGCTCTCATCCGACATGCCGCTCAGACCGCCCTGGAGTTCCTGCAGACTCCGGAAGACACTACCGTCGCAGCACCGGAAGGCATGCTCATCGGGTACATTTGCCAGCCGTCTCTCGGCATCGGCCTTCAGTATTCTAGCCATAATCGTGCCTCCTTCACTGTAGTTTGACAGCCCCCGTGCTCTGCTCTACACACCAACCGGAATAAGTATCGGCCCGCCGGCCGGCACCGGCTCCGGGGATTGCGGAGCTTCCGGCAACAGATGAGTCCTCACCGGCACCTGCGGAATACCCTGCATGGAGGCCTGGAGCCCCGTCTTCTCGATCAGGTTCCTGATGACCTCCGTCCAGACAAACCGCCTCGCCGTATGCCGCCCCGCGCTGCGTATCCCATTCTCCTGCTCTGCGTGGCCACTCAGGTAGTCCACGTAGGCCTCGATCTCAGCCGGATCGTCGGTCTCCAGGACAATCGAGTTATGGAGATGGATCGCGTAGTCCTCCCCGGTGCCACCGGTGAACGCAACTCCCCCGGCGGCCATAGTCTCCAGGCCGACAAGACCAAAGGGCTCGTGAGTGCTGTTCGCCAGCACGGCATCCGAGGAGTGATACAGCATACTCAGCAGGCGCGGCATGCAGTGAGACTTGAAGTTCAGAACGTCCGCTTCACCGCTTCTGCCAATAGCATCTAAAGCGGCCTGCTCACCTTGTCCGGTTGCCCAGACGTCCTTCACAATCAAACCAAGTTGCCTGGCCATAAGCATCACCTCCTCACCAAAGGGCTCTATACCACCTCTGGCCAGAAGGACCGTCTTCCTGCCACCGCGATTGAGCCTCGCCGTCGCCTCCACGGCCTGAAGCCAACCCTTGGTAGGATCATACCGCGCGACCTTCGTCAGCAGAAGGTCCGCGCCGAGCTGCTTCTTGAGCCGAGCGGCCGCCCCATCGCCAGCATCGATTAGTGCGGCCTCGGGTATCCCGTTGGGGATGACGAGCGGGTTCACTCCCAACTCGCGCATGATATATTTCATGTACCGGCTTACAGTAGTGATCGTTGCATTACCTGTCAGGCGCGGCCAGTCTATACGGTCGAATCCAAACGTGTTATTGGCATTCCAGAAGATCACCACCCTGTCCCTGAGTCCGAGATCCCGAAGCTGTTCGCTCAACTGACAGACGGCCTCAGCCGTGTGCCACTCTTCGCTCTGAATGACCACCAGTTTGTCCTCGCTCAGCGCGGGCTTCACCAGGCGTTCGATGACGAAGGGGGGAATAGAGCGGCTGTAATCATTGACCTTATCGCCCTCTCCATGATATACGCCGCTGGGGTAGTATTCACTGATCCACTGGCACCAGCGATGGAGGATCAGCTTCTCCTCGCTCATGAACTCTTCACCGCTTAGCCTCGGATCACCGACAAAGAAAAGGTGGGTCGGGAACCCCATGCCCGCCAGAGCCTGACACAGGTTGGCTATCCTGGTTCCCAGACCCCCGGCCAGAGAGTACGGGTCGGGGCCTTCAAACGAGAGTAGCACAAACAAGCTGTTGTCCCCAGCGATATCCATCTGCCTCATGATGAGATTTCTCCTCTCCCGCACACCTTTACCACCCGACGCCTGCGAACTGCCCGTTGGTGAGGATTTGTTAAGTGAATTGTAAGGGACACAGCATGGCAAAGTCATAAAACGGGGATGGGAAATATTACAAAACTATAACATCGGCCCGGGCTGAAAATGTCACACTTTTGTGATTTTTTGCCTGCCCATTTTATGACTTCTTTATCACCCGTCGACTATCATAGTCGGACACCTGAACCTCGGGGAGCGGGACGACGGTAGAGCTAAGAGGCGAAAGGAGGTGCTATCTGTGGCGAGAAAGGCTGGAAGCCCGGGATAGGTTTGGTGAACCGGAGACCAGATGGGGAGTTGGGTGAGAGCGAACAGACAGGCAACGTCTCCGGCATGAAGCTTTTGCCCGCAGTGTCGAGGCGCATTCCAGCAACAGGGGATGAGGTAGACGGGCGCCATAGATGCATAGAGGAGGAGGACACGTTCATGGTGAACGATGATCTTCAAGGACTAAGAGAAGAGGACGTGGGTATCTCGGTTGTTGAGGGGACGGCTTTGGACGAACGGAGGACCGAGACTGAGGGGAAAACCGGAGAGGACGGGTACTACTATAGTGCACGTGCTTACGGTGGAGTCTGCCACTCTGTAGCTATACCTGTCGACTTCGATGCCGGAAGATTCAGGCCAGCTACGGGCCTGGGGTCCTGTAGATCAGCGCCTGCACACACGGACGGGCTCGACCAAGGGGGTTCCCGGTTTCGGCTGCAAAGAGGCGAAGGCAGGCCAGCAACCGATCGGGCCCCGGCGTCCCGCTTCCCGATCCCGGCGGCGTATGTTGCCACCCGTAGACACGGTATCGCACGGTGCTTAAGGCACAAGGCAGCCGGAACGACTACCCGGCGGACTAGCTCTTGAGAATCGCCCGCACGCAGGACGCCAGACACGAGGAACGCTCACACAAAGGAGGTTGCTATGCAAAGCACAGGAGTACCGGCGCTTGACACGACGATTCAGAAGACCAACATCTGGCTGAAGGAAGTCATGGATGAACTCAGCTCGGACGACCGTCGTAGAGCCTACCTGGCTCTTCGTTCGACACTACACACACTACGCGACCGGCTTACGGTAGAAGAAGCCACCGACCTGGGAGCCCAGCTGCCTATGCTCATTCGTGGTTTCTACTACGAGGGCTGGAACCCAGCCGGCAAGCCGGTTAAGTTCGACAGGGATGAATTCCTGTTGCACGTCCGCGAGCATTTCGCCGAGGAGCCGGAGATAGACGGAGCCGGGATTACACAGGCCGTCTTTAAGATACTCGAGCAGCATATCACGAACGGAGAAATCGAGGACGTGAAGTCTCATCTACCGAAGGACCTGAAGGAATTCTGGGAGAGCATTCGTGGTTCCGGCGAGGCCCGCTAGAGCATAAGCCGCACGAGGGAAGGTAGAAATAGCCGGCGCCAATGTGATAAAACTACCGCATCACCTGTCAGCGTGCCAGTCACAGGGAACATGATTGAACTGCACGTATACAGATAGAAAGAGAAGGAGGTATTGCTCTTATGAAGGACAGCGACGCTAGACCCACAACCAACGATGCGGGTATTCCCGTGTCAAGCGAGGAGTTTTCCCTTACCGTGGGACCGGATGGCCCCGTCCTGCTTCAAGATCACTATCTTATGGAGCAGATGGCCAACTTCAACCGGGAGATGATTCCGGACCGCCAGCCCCATGCCAAGGGCTCCGGGGCCTTCGGACACTTGGAGGTGTCCCGGGACGTCAGCGCGTACACCAGGGCGGCAGTATTCCAGCCGGGCACCAGGACCGAGGTTCTGGCCCGGTTCTCCACGGTGGCCGGTGAGAGCGGCAGCCCCGACACCTGGCGGGACGTACGCGGCTTCGCGCTCAAGTTCTACACGAGCGAGGGGAACTACGACATGGTGGGGAATAACACCCCGGTCTTCTTTGTGCGCGACCCGATGAAGTTCCAGCATTTCATCCATTCCCAGAAGCGCCGGGCGGACAGCGGCCTGCGCGATCATGACATGCAGTGGGACTTCTGGACGCTGTCGCCCGAGTCGGCCCATCAAGTCACCATCCTGATGAGCGACCGCGGAGTCCCCAGGAGCTACCGCCACATGAACGGCTACACCAGCCACGCCTACATGTGGGTTAACGCCAAAGGCGAGCGCTTCTGGGTGAAATACCACTTTAAGACCGACCAGGGCATCGAAAACCTCACTCAAGAGGAGGCCGACCGGATCGCCGGTGAGGATGCTGACTATCACCGCCGCGATCTGTTTGATGCGATCAATCGGGGGGAGTCTCCCAGCTGGACGCTGAAAGTACAGATCATGCCCTTTAAGGAGGCTGAGACATACCGGTTCAACCCCTTTGATCTTACCAAGGTCTGGTTCCACGCCGACTACCCACTTCACGAGGTGGGCCGGCTGACCCTGGACCGCAACCCCGGCGACTTTCACAGTGAGATCGAGCAGGCCGCGTTCGAGCCCAACAACCTTGTTCCTGGCATCGGCGCCAGCCCGGACAAGATGCTGCTCGCCCGGCTGGTTTCCTACGCCGACGCCCACCGGGCACGCCTGGGTGTCAACTACAAGCAGATTCCGGTCAACCGGCCGAGGACCCCGATACACAGCTACAGCAAGGGCGGTGTGATGCGGATCCAGAATGTCTCTGACCCGGTCTATGCACCCAACTCAAAGGGCGGCCCCAAAGCCGACCCGGCGCAGTACCCGGAAGACGCCGTATGGAGTGCCGACGGTGACTTTGTGCGCGCCGCCTACACCAAGCGCAAGGACGACGACGATTTCGGACAGGCGGGAGCTCTGGTGCGCAGGGTCATGGATGATACCAGGCGTGACCTGCTGGTATCCAATGTGGTAGGGCACCTGAAGAAGGGCGTTTCCGAGCCCGTGCTGCAGCGCGTTTTTGAGTACTGGCGCAATATCGACAGGGAGACCGGCGATCGCATTGCCAGTGGTATGCGAGCGAGTTGATGTCACCATACCTGTGAGCAGCCGGTTGCCGGTGTCATTGGGGCGGTAGCCTTCGTGCGGGCCCGGGTCATTCTGCCATACGCGCCTGCCTTCGCCGCCGGTGCTAATAATTGGTTGTTGTAGAAGAACTGATCCCGGAGTCGCAGCGTTCGAGCCATGTCGATCTGGCAACCATGGGCGCGATAATCAGTTTTGTGGCCATGATGGTGCTTGAGGTAGCGTTTGGCCAGCGACCCATGAGTTGTAACGGGATGAAGCTGTTCACAAAAGCTGAACTGAGGAAATATGAAGGCACCAATGGCATCGTCTATGTTGCCTGTGCAGCGAAGTGTACGATGTCTCTCGGAGTTTCCACTAGAGGAAAGGCGTTCACCAGGTCATGTATCGCGCCGGGCGCGACTTCACCGAGGCACTGGGCCGGGCACCTCACAGGCCCGACATGCTGGACAGATTCCCGGTGATAGGTGTACTTTAGGTGTGCCTATAGAATCGGAGGAACCAGATGACAGATGAGAAGGCTGATAAGAAGCGGACAGTGCTCTTCGTATGCACACACAACTCAGGCCGTAGCCAGATGGCGGAAGCGTTCTTCAATCAGCTTGCCGGAGAAAAGGCACGTGCCGTCAGCGCCGGTACCGACCCCGATAGTGCTGTTCAGCCTGCCGTTGTTCAGGTGATGCGGGAATTGGGCATAGACCTGAGTAACCAGAGGCCGAAGCCGTTAAGCACAGACCTGATGGACCAGGCGGGCAGAGTCATAACCATGGGCTGCGGCGCGGAAGCGGGCTGCCCGGCTACCGCGGTCGAGCCCGAAGAATGGGAACTGCAGGACCCGAAAGGCAAGACTCTTGACCGGGTCAGGCAGATACGGGATGAGATCAGGCTTAAGGTTGTTGACCTCCTCAGGGATATGTAGGCAATAGAGTCAGGCAGCATAAATGGGAAACCGTCTTGTTCACCGAGCATACGACCTTGAGCCGGGGCGCGAGAGCCTCCTCCGCGAAGCGCTCGCCGGGCTACGTAGGCCGCAAAAGGAGTTGCCCACCAAATACCTCTACGATGAACGTGGCGCAGGCCTGTTCGACCGCATCTGCAAGCTGGAAGACTATTACATCACCCGGACCGAGGCATCCATCATGGAAGCCAATATCGGCGAGATCGCCAAGTGTCTCGGACGCCTTGTAGCCCTGGTTGAGTACGGCAGCGGAAACTGCAAGAAGGTGAGACACCTGCTGGACCATCTCGACGATCCTGTAGCCTACATTCCGATCGACATTTCCCGGGAGCAGTTGCTGCACGTGGCGGAGCAGCTGGCCTCAGATTATCCCGATCTCGAGGTGCAGCCTGTATGCGCTGACTACCTGAGCGTTCTTGATCTGCCCGCATCAAAGCGCCCCGCCCGGCGCAGATGCGTCTATTTCCCCGGCTCGACGATCGGCAATTTCGAGCCAGCCGCGGCGCAGTTCTTTTTCAAGCACATCAGAGGCGTGTGCGGCAGGACCGGTGCCCTGCTCATCGGTGTAGACCTGCAAAAAGACCCGGCTGTACTGCACCGCGCCTACAACGACAGAGAGGGTATCACCGCTGCCTTCAACCTAAACGTGCTCGAGCGGATGAACCGCGAGCTCGGGTGCGATTTCCAGCCCGCCCGTTTCTACCATTACGCTTTCTACAACCCCGGACAGGGAAGGATCGAGATGCATCTCATCAGCCGCCACGCTCAGACAGTCCGCGTGGGCGACGAGGCGATCCCTATTGCTGCCGGAGAGAGCATATGGACCGAGAGTTCATACAAGTACACGCTTGACGGATTCGCGCGCCTGGCCGCTGCCGGAGGCTTCAAGACCGAGAGGGTCTGGCTTGACGAGCAACAGTGGTTCAGCGTGCAGTATCTGGTACCGGACTAGCGCCAGGGCGGCGCGTCCGCAGTTCATAGGCTACTTGCATGGTATCAGCCGCACCGTGTCCTTCTCCTCGAGCACCTGCGCCAGCGCCGACACAGTCTCCTCTATCTCCTCCTCCGTAGTGTAGCGGCTCAACGAGAACCGTACCGCGCAGTGCGCGTCTTCCTCAGTTCTGCCCATAGCGAGAAGGACGTGGGTGGGCTCCGGAGAGCCCGACCGGCATGCCGAGCCCGAAGACAGCGAAACGCCCCGCTGGTCGAGCATTATGACAAGCGACTCGCCGCGCAGGCCGGGGAAGGTCAGGTTGAGCGTGTTGGGCAGCCTGTACTTCGGGTGGCCATTCAGTCGCACCCCGGGCACCAGCCGTCTCACGCCTTCCTCCAGTCTGTTCCGCAGACCTCGTACGCGATCAGCCTCCGACAGGGCGAAGGCCGCTAGCTCAGCCGCCTTGCCCAGCCCAACCGCGCCGGGGATGTTTTCGGTGCCCGCCCGTATCCCGCCTTCCTGTTTGCCTCCATGAACAAGCGGCTCCAGATGGATGCCCTTCGCGACGTACAGTGCACCTATTCCCTTGGGCCCATGTAGCTTGTGCCCCGAAATGCTCAGCATGTCTACCCCTAGTTCCTCAACATCCACGCCTGTCTTGCCGACCGCCTGGATAGCATCGGTGTGGAAAAGCACCCCGCTCTCGTGACAAACAGCGCTCAACTCTCTGATCGGCAGGATCGTGCCGGTCTCATTATTGGCCATCACAATACTAACCAGGACCGTGTGGGCGTCGAGGGCGGCCCGGAGCGTGGCAGGGTCAAGCCAGCCGTTGCTGTCTACCTCAAGGTACGTAATGCTGTAGCCCAGTCTTTCCAGAAACCGACAGGTTTCCATCACCGCCGGGTGCTCCACGGTTGTTGTCACGATGTGTCTGCCCCTATGACGCAGGGCGAAAGCGGCTCCCTTGATGGCCAGGTTATTGGACTCAGAGCCTCCGCCCGTGAAGACCAGACTCCTCGGTCGGGCGTTGATAAGCGCGGCCACCTGACGGCGCGCATGCTCCAGGGCATCCCTGGCCACGAGACCCGAAGCATGTATGCTGGACGGATTCCCCGCCTCGACACCAAGGTACGGGATCATGGCGTCGCGCACCGCGTCAGCGACCTGCGTCGTGGCGTTGTTATCAAGATATATGCGCCTCGCCGGCCTGGTTGGCCCTGCGACCGCGCTCAACGCACACTCCTCCCCTAATGCGGGCCGACTGCCCACTGCGCAGCAGGTCTCGTCGGTACCGGACTCGACTCTTTCCACGTCGCACAGCAAAGCCTTGTACACCGGAAAGCCGGAGATCTTGTCGTAGTTACCCAGGTCGGTGAGTTCATTCACATTCCACTTCTGCCACGCCTCGGGACCGACAGGCGTTCCACCGCCGAACATGCACTCTACACATCCCCTCATGATGTCCCCGGTCACCCTGGCCCGGAAGGGCACGCTTCCCCTGGCACTCTTAACCCGAACCAGGTCGCCATTCCGGATACCCCTTGCCGCTGCATCCTCGGAGTTGATCTCTACCAGCGGTTCGGGTGTGTCCCGGACCAATCCTTCGATACCATGGTGCTGAGACCTGAAATCAGTCTGCGGTCTGGCGCCGGAGTTAAAGACCAGCGGAAACCTCTCTGCCAGCTTCGGACTGCCCAGGGGGCCTTCGGTTGGCTCGATATACACAGGTAACGGCTCATAGCCGTACCCCTCCAATATCGTAGACCATATCTCGAATTTTCCCGTCGGTGTCTCGAACCCCATTCTGCCGTCCTTCCGCAGTCTACCCTTCTCCCACTTCCTGTACTCCAGCATAGGTGTCGAACGCCTTACCCAGCCACCGGCCCGCTTTACGTCCTCCAGACTGTATCCCGAGTCCTTAAGAACATAGCGGAGCATGTCCTCCTCAGTCTGTGGGAACAGATGGCCGTAGCCCAGGTGCATAGCCAGCTCGGCCATTATCAAATAGTCGTTGCGTGCCTCGCCCAACGGCTCGATAACCCTCTCACGCAGCCGGAAAACGGGACCGTAGGTCATATACGAGTCGTTTTCGAACATCGTGGTGGCCGGCAAAACGATGTCGGCGTAGGCAGCATCGGCCGTGAGCTGGCGATCGATGCAGACCACAAAGTCGAGTCCGGCGAGTGTATCTCTCCACACCGGCGTCTGCGGCCACGACGTCAGCAGGGAAGCCCCGTGAATGATCAGCCCGCGCGTCCGGTACGGGTGTCCTTTCAGCACAGAATCGACGAGGGCGATGGCGTGCGACTCTCCCCGATAGTCGCTGTACACTGGAAAATCGCGACGCCCGATGGCCATGTCCAGATTCGGATTCTCCAGGTTGCACGCACGATTGATGGGAAACTCGCTATCCAGCATGGTAAGCCCGATGCCGCCCGGCACATCGAGATGACCGGCCAGGGCGAACAGGGTCAGAGCCGCCCTGGCAGACTGAACGCCGCTGTTGGAATATTCCAGGCCGGTGTACATGAGCAGCGCAGCACCCCTGGCCCTGGCGATGCGCCGGGCCAGATCTCTGATCCGGTCCGCCGAAATCCCCGTTATGGTCTGCACCACGTCAGGCCTGAAGTGCTGAACGTACCTCCTCAGTTCATCAAAGCAATGACACCAGTTCTCGGCGAACTCCTCATCGTAGAGGTCCTCGTCCACAATGACCTCTATCATGCTCAAGGCCAGAGCGCCATCGGTGCCCGGCCGGATCGGAATCCACTCGCCACCGGTGCGCACCACCGCCTCCGTACGGCGTGGGTCGATGAAGACGATGTCCGCACCGCGCCCGGCTGCCATCTCCAATCGCGACATGTCCGCAGGGGGTGAATCGGTGGCCGGGTTAGTGCCCCAGACCACCACCATGCCGGAGTTCTCGATGTCGGCAAACATGTTCATCTGCATTCTCCCCATGGTCACATGAGGAGCGATCATGTGCAGCGAGACGTAACACAGGGCGCCAACGCCTGTTGTGTTCATAGACCCGAACGGGAACAGCACATTAGAGGCCGAAGACACGGCTACGCCTTTAGGCTGGTACATATCGCACAGCGACAGTTCCTGGGCGCCACGACCCGTATAGATGCATACGGCCTCCGGCCCCGACTCTTCTCTGATCTCGAGTATACTATCGGTGATGGTCCTGTACGCCTCCTGCCAGGAAATACGCTGGAAATCGTACGATCCCCGGGGTCCGACCCGCCTTAGAGGATGCAGAATCCGGTGTCTGGAGTAGACTATCTCCGGTGCATGCTCTCCCCGCCGACAGATCATACCCAGCGTATGGGTGTCATCGGCCCTTATTTCAACCAGCCTGCCACCCACAAGGCCGACCTCCACCCAGCAACCCGCCGGACATACGCCACAGAGAGCCTTCCGCCACTCGACCATTGTATGATTCGGGTCAGAGGCGCCTGGGATTTCCTCCGGAGGTCTGTGCATTCTTCCCATATAGTAACAGCAAGGGCAGGTCATCCTCAATCTCTTTGGTCGGCACATAGCCGGGGTTCGATGACGGAGAGGAGGGAGCGGGGGCAAGACACAGGCAGGCTACATCGACTATAATGGGATGGCAATGGGCAGCAACCGCCCACCCGGCTGTGCGGAACCTTAAAGAGTATGCGGACATGGTTTCTGGAGACCAGACCACAGTTCCTGATAATCTCCCTAATACTCATACTCCTCGGCACGTCGATCGCCTGGTATCAGGGCTACTTCAACCCGCTACATGCCGGACTGGCCCTTATCGGGATGCTCCTGGTCCATATCAGTGCCAACACGCTGAACGACTATTTCGACTTCCAGAGCGGTATAGACCTGGAGGTGAAGAGGACCCCCTTCAGCGGGGGGAGCGGCATCCTGGCCGCCGGGCTCCTGGCTCCGGCCTCTGTGCGACGGTTCGGTCTGATTTGCTTCCTGCTGGCCGTTCCGATAGCCGTCTTCTTCGTCGTCGTCAGGGGCTTGCTTCTCCTTCCCATCTTTGTCGGAGGCGCACTCTGCCTCGCGCTGTATACAACCCACCTGACCAGGTGGGGGCTGGGTGAGCTCGGTGCCGGCCTCGGGCTGGGCGCATTACCCGTACTGGGAGCCTACTTCGTACAGTCGGGAGCCTACACCTGGGAAGCGGTGGTCGCCGTTATCCCTTCAGGCATTCTGCTGCACAATGGTTTGCTGCTGTTTGAGTTCCCCGACGTGGAGGCCGATCAGAAGGGCGGGAAGAGGACTTTCCCCGTGGTCATGGGCAAGAACAGGGCAGCCGTTCTCTACTCTGTGCTGACGATAGCCATGTATGCGTGGATAGCCGCCTGGTCGATAGCAGGGCTCATGCCCATATGGACCCTGCTCGCGCTCCTGACTATCCCGCTGGCATGGCGAGCCATGGCAGGAGCCCTGAACCATGAGGAAGAGAGCAAATTCCTCCCCGGCCTGAAGGCCAACCTCGCGGTACTGCTCGGCGTTCAGACCCTCCTTGCCGCGGGTTTCATTGTGGCAGCGACCCTATAGGCTCATGATGACCAGGAGACCCGGACAGCGATAAGAAATGCAGATGTCAGATGACCGGAACATGAACGAGAACCATCGGAAATCGCATCTTCCTCTGGAAGATTGGGCCGACTATCGGGAGAGCGTCCGCGCCGAGCTGGAGCTGGTCATCGACAGGACGCTTCCCCCGCTGCGCGGCATCATGCGCTACCACATGGGGTGGGAGAACGAGCAGGGGGACGCCGGCCAGCCCAGGCCCGGCAAGTTCGTTCGTGCTATCCTGCATATGCTCAGTTGTGGAGCGGTAGGGGGAGATGCGGCGCAGACGATACCGGCCGCCGCGGCCCTGGAGCTCATTCACAATTTCTCTCTCATTCATGATGACATCCAGGATGGGAGTCACGAGAGGCGGGGCAGACCAACCGTGTGGGCCCTGTGGGGCACGTCGCAGGCCATAAACGTCGGTGACTTCCTGTTCGCCCTAGCGTCCCTGGCCCTGCTGCGACTCGGCGACCATAACGTGCCGGGCGAGGACATAGTTCACTCTTTCCAGCTCTTGGCCGAGGCCTGCAAGGACCTTTGTGAAGGGCAGTACCTCGACCTCGAGTTCGAGAAGAGAGTCGATATTACACTGGAAGACTATCTGGGCATGGTGCGGAGGAAGACGGCGGCCCTGATTGCAGCGTCCACTTCGATGGGAGCCCACCTGGGCGGAGGCGGCGAGAGAGTTTCGCATTTCCACCGGTTTGGCGAGGCGCTGGGCATAGCCTATCAAATCAGCGATGATATACTGGGCATCTGGGGCGTGAAGAAGACCACCGGAAAATCGGTAGAGGCGGACCTCCGCCAGAGAAAGAAGACTCTGCCCGTGGTATATGCCCTGCGGGAGAGCAAGGACCGGGCGACCCTGGCGGGAATCTACTCGGCGAATGAGATAAAGGGGAGCGATATACCGGTAGCCCTGGAGATCCTCGACCGGTCCGGCGCCCGTGAATACGCCCAGGGGCTGGTCGAGGGGTACTTCCACCAGGCATTAGTGCAGCTCGAAGCCAGCGGCGTGGGAGCCGACCGCAGCGCTCCTCTCGTCAGAATAGCGCAGTTCCTCAGGGAGCGGGAATACTGAGGCGTGCCTGCCTGGAAGCAGGGACCCCGCTGGACCGCGGACAGTGTGACGGCTGCAGGAATCGTAGGCCTGAACCGGCCCACACTCTGATGGACGGCATACGGCCTCAGGGGGACGTCCTGTCGACCGTAAAGAGGTTCACCAGGTCGACGGTGTCGACAACGTTCAGCTTCCGGAAGAGCAGCGAAAAGCGCTCTTCCAGAATCTGCCTCATGCCCGCCAGTCTATCCTCAGGAATGTTCCACATCTCCTCTTTGAAGAGACCGAAGCCCTTCTTACGCGTGCTGTACAGAAACTGCTCGTCTGTGTCTCCGGGCTTCTTTTCGTCTGCATACCTTCGGCGGATCTCTTCATAGATGCGCTCCAGCAGGTCGTTCGGGAAAAAGCCGCCATCATATATCAGGTTCTGGAATCCAGTGGCCAGGTGCACTTCTGCCGTCCCTGCATCCGGGAACATCTCGAACGCCTCGTCCGGCAAAGTCGAGGCGCCGTGCTGCACGGCCCCCGCCAGCCCGTACTCATCTCGGGCCACCCTTGAGATCTCGCGGAGCGCCTCGAAATCGATCTCCACCTCGGCCATCGATCCGTCCGGCAGAACCACACCCCCATGCTTCGTCCCGGTCTGAACGCTGATCTTGGAGATGCCGGACGTCTCGGACCCCAGATGCCGGAGGTACCCGGACATGAACGCTCTCAGGTCACCCACGGTGCTGTTCCTGCCGCCGACCTCTCCGATCTCACCGCCCACCGAGATGGTGACTCCCCCCGGCTCGATGCCGCGAATCAAGCGGGTCATGTCGCCGGTTACCCGGCAGTTTATCTCCTGCTGCTCCTCGAGCGTCTCCCGTTCCAGGTCGACGAGGGTAGAGGCGTCGACATCGATGTTCAGGAAGCCGGCAAAGACCGCCCCCTTAATCAGGTCACTGACGGCCTTCAACTCCGCCTGTGAATCCGAGGCATACTTGCCGCTGCTGAACTGAAAATGGTCTCCTTGAAGGAAAACAGGCCCACTGAAACCTTCCCTGACCGCCGCGGCCAGGACGCACGAGGCATACTCGGCCGGCGACTGGTCGGTATAGCCGATCTCAGAGCGGGCGATTTCAAATATGAAGGCGCCTACCTTGTGCTTCAGGGCGGCCCGGAAGACGGCCCTTGCCACCTGATAGGTGATACCGCGGATATTTATCGCCGGGACGGTCTTAGAGACGTAGAGCCCGTTGCCGGCAGCGGTGTACAGGCCGTGAGTGCTCGCCAGACAGATATCCTGCTTGCGCGCAGACTCGCGAATCGTCTTCCGGGCCCTCTCTCTGTCCGACTTCCCGGGAGAAAAGACGGCGCCGTACACAACGGCGTCCATATCGCCGGGCGGCACACCCTTCTTCTCGACATCCCCGCCCCGTCTCTCGTCATCATGCTTCATGCTTTCCCTCCTCCAGCCTGAGTATCGTCCGCCGTCCGTTATATCTCTCCACGTCATACTGCGTATCGACATCAACAAATCTGGCCCGCCCGATAGCATTTTCAATAGCGCACATAGTGACTCTTCCGTTGCGGACGCAGACCATTTTGCCGAAGATGCCTGCCGCCACAAGCTCCATCGCAGCGATGCCGAAGTACCTGCCCATTCTCCTATCGTAGGCACAGGGAGCACCACCCCGCTGAAGGTGGCTGAGGTTGATGCTACGCGTCTCCAGTCCGGTCGAGGCCTCGATCTCCCGGGCCAGAGAATCTCCGACACCTCCCAGGAACTTATGCCCAAAGGCATCGACGCCTTCCTGTCTGGTAAACTCGGTGCCGCCTGCCGGCTTTGCGCCCTCAGAAACCACGATGATCTCGTATCTGGCTCCCTCTTCTCTTCCCTCGACAAGAAGTTCATTGACTCTGTCCGGAGAAAAATCATGTTCCGGGATGAGGATTATAAAGGCACCGCTCGCTTCGCCCCCCTCCAAGGCCAACCAGCCGCCATGCCTGCCCATGGTCTCCACAACGAATATTCTCTTGTGCGAACCCGCCGTGGTACGCAGGCGGTCGATCTCTTCAGTGATGACGCTAACTGCCGTCTCGAATCCGAGCGTATAATCGGTCTCGGGCAGGTCCTTGTCGATGGTCTTGGGTATGGCGACCACCGGCACGCCCTCACGGTCCAACCTGTGGGCGACTCCCAGCGTGTCATCGCCGCCGATCGCTATCAGTGCGTCCAGTCGCAGCTTCTCGATGTTGGCCAACACCCTCCGGGACTGGTCGTTCTTCGGATCGTAGGGATTGGTCCGCGACGTACCTAGCATGCTGCCACCGTACCTATCCCACGTCCGGACGACGGCCTGGTCCAGCGGCATGACGTACTCTTCCATGCCTGCTGCGCCGGGCTTGACTTCAATGAGTCCCTTCCATCCGTCCTTGATGCCCACCGGCGTATATCGGGTCATCCTTTCTCGCTGCAGCCGATCATCAAGCGCCGTCTTCACTATCCATTTAATGGCGGGATTAATGCCGGCGCAGTCCCCTCCCCCGGTCAGGATACCTATCCTGTTCTCTTTCATGTCCATCAACCTCCTCAGTTCCCGTAACGAACGTCGGTCGTGATCTCCTGCACACTCCGCCTATACCGATTATAGCATCCTGATCAAACCGATCTTAAGCTGCCGCGTACTGCGTGAACAGAATACCTCTCCAACCTGCGGCCGGATCCAGCTTCTCCCCGGAGTCGCCATGGTGTACGCCCCCGCAGCGTTCCAGATCTCGCGGATAGGTACACGGCCATCCAGGGATTGGGTCCGGACCTGGTTGCACGCTACCGACTGGTGAAAGCCTGAAGAAAAGGACCTGGGTGGATTCAAAATTGGGCAGAGCTCGACACTGTCCTTCGCCCTTCCGAAACGGGAGTCTCAGCCTTAACAAGCGCTAGCGAGCCGCAAGCTCTTCTATCTTCCTCGCCATCTCATCCGGCCTGAAAGGTTTACTAACAAAGCTGTCAGCGCCCAGGCGTATCGCCCTGTCACGGTTTCCCGGGCTTGCGCTGAAGGCGATCACAGGCAACTGACTGAAAGCCCGCAGCTGCTTCAACACCTCGCATCCATCCATTTCGGGCATGATGATATCGAGCAGCATGACATCCGGGTTGGCCGTCTTGACAAGATCGAGCGCCTCGTCGCCAGAGGCAGCCGTAAGGACCTCAAATCCGCGAAGTCTCAGGTCTATCTCCACAAACCTGAGCACCTTCACGTGATCATCGACCACCAGCACGCATGTCTTTTTTGTTACCTCATTCATCATCCGTGCAAAGCCTCACTAGACCGTATTGCGCTACCCGTTTCCAGTTCCTCGACCGAAGATTATATCCCCGTATGCAAGCGAATTCAAGCACTCATTGTAGCGGCCCGCACATAAAGAAGTCATGGCATTTGGCCGGAAAATGTAACGAAAGTATGACATTTTGCCCCGCCTCTCCGTAACCGCATTTCGGGACGTCTGGCCCGCTAAGCAGCCGAAGCACCACGTAGGCAGACGCAATGCCGCCGATCGATCAGTGTCTCGATTACCGAGTGCACACCCCAGGACGAGCACAACTGCGTGCTGGGCACTCGACGGGATGGTTTACTAGCAGTACCGGGACAGCCAGTCCGCAACCGCCCGAATGGGTCTATGGCGTTGAAGGCAGTGCTCAAACTGATCGGATGGGCCGACTATCGGCCAGACCTGTTCAGTGACGCCTGTTCCAGCACCCAGGAGCGCCACTCTTCCACCCCCTGGCCGGTCTTGCACGACAGCTGCAGAACCAGGGCCTCGGAGTTCAGTCCCCGGACGGCCTCGCGAAAGGCGGCGAGGTCGAAGTCAAGGTAAGGAAGAAGATCTATCTTGTTCACTATCACTACATCCGCGTCGACAAAAATCAGGGGGTATTTCGCCGTCTTATCGTCACCCTCTGGCAGGCTGGAAATCACGACTCGCCTGTGTTCACCCAGGGCGAACTCGGAGGGGCAGATGAGATTGCCTATGTTCTCGATCAGGACCAGGTCTACCTCGTCCAGAGGCAGCTCCTTTAGAGCCGACTCAATCATGGCAGCCGTCAAGGAGCAACTCTCCGGCATGTTCCGCGTATTTATCTGGACTACTGCACGTGCCTCGTCCTGCACCTTTTCGGCATCTACAGTGGATGCGACATCGCCTTCGATAACGGCGACGTTGAGCCTATCTCTCAGGCCGGCAATCGTCTGCAGAATAAGACTCGTCTTGCCGGCACCGGGACCGGACATGACATTGATGCCAAGGATTCCGTGCTTTTCCAGCAGTTCCCGATTCCGCCTGGCTATGGCCTCATTGGCTTCCAATACGTTCTGTATGACTTCTATCTTCTTCATTCTACTTCTATGCTCTCAACATAGAGCTCGCGGCCCCTGGCTATCTCCACGCTCTGGCTCAAACACTCAGGACAGGACCACATGGTGTCCTGAGGCATAAAAAGAGCAGCGCAGTCGCGACACCGCAGCTGCGCCGGCACAACCTCGAAGTGGAGTACAGCCTGCTGAGCTATCGTCTCCTCCTTAAAAGAATCAAAATAGAACTGGATGCAGTCCGGGACGAATCCCGACAGCTCGCCTATGACCAGGTTGATCTGTGTTATCCTGGTGGCCTGCGCTTCACCGGCCTTGGCCAAGGCAATATCGACGATGTTCTCGGTTATTCCCAGTTCATGCATATGGTGAACCAAGCCAAGGCAAGGTATTCTAGACTACTTCGCGCCTCCACTTCAAGAGCCGGGCACACAACACGGGAATCAACCACCATGGCCGCCCCCACATCAACTTAGGGGCGAGCCCCAGAGTGGAGCATTCACAGCACGCTGTGCCGCCATCGCAAGGCTGATAATCGCCTACATATGGCAGGTATCACAGCTTGACGCCGAACACGTCCCGCACGAGGAGGCTCCACCGATGGGCGTAGACGACCCCTCACTGTTCTTAGAGAAAGATGCGAAGCACGAGAATATACGCCTGCTAGCACTTCGACAGCGAGGGCAAGCTGCGTCTGCGTCTACCTGTGTCTGCTGACGCAGCAGCTCAAACTTCAGCCCGCAATCGGGGCAACAGTACTCGTAAATGGGCATTCCTACGTCCTCGACTAAAGAGCACCGCGAGTCTCAAGAGGTGGACCTTTCATCCGTCTCCTGAGACACGCCACATGGATCTTCCGATTAGACGGCCACCACTTCTTCAACCTCGGGCACCCTCTCCTTAAGCACTCTCTCAATCCCGCCTTTCAGCGTCATGCTCGCCATCGGGCAGCCGCTGCAGGCACCCGTCAACCTCACTGTCACCACTCCGTCCTTGACATCTATTAGCTGGACATCTCCACCGTCGGCCAGTAGCGACGGTCTCACCTCAGCCAGCGCTGCTTCTACCTTTTCCCGCATTCATTCCCTCCTTAATGTGCTGTCTTCCCAGGTCATCGCCCTGCTTCCAACCCCAACGGTAAATATAGAGTCAAAGGCATCGGTTGTCAAGTGTAACGAGACATCAGACCGGCACCTCTATGGTCTCCACTCCCTTGGACAGGGCCGGCTTCGTATAGCGCCTGTCCTGGCCTATCGCTCTCGGAAGACATATCTCCACGCATGTCGCGCAGTAAATGCACTTGAAAGGGTCGTACGTTATCTGTCGGGACTCCAGGGTCACCTCTATAGCCAACGAGGGACAGACCCTGGCACAATCGCCGCAGAGATCGCACCTATCGGCATCAAAATCGATCCTGCCCTTGTACCCCGCAAAGGGCTCCCTCACATCATCGAATGGATACCGCCGCGTAACGGGTCGAGATAACAGGTTCCTCAAGATCGTCGGAAGCATCCACGGCATTTACATCACCTCTCAGTACAGGAGATACAGGGGTCTATCGACAGGGCAATCACCGGTGCGTCGGCCAGTTCACAACCGGGCATCATGGCCAGTAGAGGAGGTATATTCGCGAAAGTGGGCGTCCTTATCTTCAGTCGCTCCAGATGGTTCGTTCCGTTGCCCTTCAGGTAGTAGATGACTTCACCTCTGGGCTGCTCGCACCTGGACACCGTCTCCCCCACAGGATAACCGTCCACTCTAATCAGTATCCTCCCATCGGGCATCGCCGTCAGCGACCTTCTCATAAGATCTATAGACTGATACAGTTCTCTGGTTCTCACCACGACGCGGGCATGACTATCGCACCCCGTCTCCACTACCGGCTCGAAGCCGAGCTCACCATAAGCCGCGTAGCCTGTCTGCCTCATATCAACGGCCACACCACTCGCCCGGGCCACGTGACCGACTGCCCCCAGCACCTCGGCCTGGTCCTTCGACAATACCCCCTTCCCTGCAGTCCGTTGCCTGATGGTCGGATCGTGCAGGAACACACCATGAATGGAGCTATCCACCAGTTGCCTCAGAGCGATAAGCCTCTTCTCCACTTCCCTCACCATCTCTTCATCCATATCCCTTCTCACTCCACCGATGGTGCAGGAGGCCTGAATTATCCTGTGCCCGGCCGTCATCTCAGAGATATCGAGGACCATCTCTCTGGCGCGCCAGCACTGCATGAAGAGGCTCTCGAAGCCCATGGCGTCGGCCAACAGCCCCAACCAAAGTAGATGACTATGCGCCCTGGAGAGTTCACTCCAGAATACACGCAGAAACCGGGCCCTGGCGGGAACCTCAACTCCTATCAGGCTTTCAATCCCCTGGCAGTAAGTCAGGCTGTGGATGAAGCTACAGATTCCGCATATTCTGTCCATCAGGTTGATGTTTTGACGGAAGGTATTGAGCTCAGCGGCCTTTTCGATCCCGCGGTGGACGTAGCCGATGACGGGCATCACACCGATCACCTTCTCATCTTCCAGCTCCAGCTTAAGGTGAATGGGCTCCGGCAACACGGGGTGTTGAGGGCCGAACGGGATCACGGTTCGCGCCATTGCATCACACTCCTCGGTCTGGTCCGATCATTCTCGATTATCATACTCATTCCTCCAGGTCGCATCTCCAGCACCGCCGGCCCTCAGCCCTGGCCTCCTCTTCGCTCAGTCCGAGCTCGACCTCTCCGAATCCTCGCAATCTCTCCCCGACGGGCAGACTCGGCATCTCGACCCGGATGCTCTCATTGGTCCACCTATCGATGAAAGTATCCCGAGCAGTGAGGTCTCTCACCTCGATCTCATCTACCGCCAGGATTCCTGTTCCGCCCAGATACTTATCGATCGATGACGCCGCCTGTTTCCCGGTCCTCACGGCCTCAACCACCGAAGCGGGCCCTAGTACTGCATCACCCGCGGCGAAGACGGCATCGCGCGACGTAGCCATAGTCTCTGGATGTGCCAGGATAACGTTTCCCCGTCCCAATCTGATGCCGAACTCCTGCGAGAACTCGGGGTGTTGCCCGATCGCAGCGATAACGGCACTTACATCCACAGTGAACTCGCTGTCCTCAACGGGTTCCGGTCGGGGCCTCCCGCTAGCGTCGGGTGGTCCCAGGCGCATACAAATGCTTTCCAGTTGGATTGTATCATCTCTGGTCAATACTCTTGTCGGCGCTGCCAGGAAACGGATTTTCACCACTTCCTTGAGCGCCTCCTCGATCTCACAGGCATCGGCCGGCATTTCGGCCCGTGTGCGCCGGTAGTACATCATAACATCGCTAGCTCCCAGGCGAAGCGCGCTACGCGCGGCATCGATGGCGGCGTTGCCACCGCCGATAATCGCGACCGCTTCTCCCGGCTCGACCCTGCCACCAAGATTCACGTCTCTAAGGAAATCTATGCAATCCATTACTCTATGATGATCCTCTCCCTCGACCCCCATCTTAATGCCTACGTGAGCGCCCGTCGCCACGAGCACCGCCTGATACCCTTCCTCAAAGAGAGTATCCAAAGATGCTATCCTGTTAGAGGTAAGTATGTCGACGCCCATCCTCCTGATCATGTCTATCTCGCGATCGAGCACCGCTCTGGGGAGCCGGTAAGACGGGATCCCCACCCGCATCATTCCTCCGGCCTCGGGCAATGCCTCATATATGGTGACTCCGTGCCCCATCCTGGCAAGGTAGTAGGCCGCGGTGAGCCCGGCCGGCCCTGAGCCGATTATCGCTACACGCTTCCCGGTTTGCCTGGAAGGCACTCCCTCGTCATAGGCGGCATGATCGTAGGCGAACCTCTTCAGCATCCTGATCGCAATCGGGGTGTCCTGCCTTGCCTGGCGGCAGTTAGCCTCGCAGGGAGCAAAACATACCCGGCCCAGGATGCCCGGGAAGGGGAGCGCCTGCCTTATCACCGCAAGCGCCTCGGCAACCCTTCCGTCGCCGACAAGCCGGACATAGCGGGGTATGTCGATCCCGGCGGGACAAGCGTCGCCGCACCTCACGGGAAGACGCTCCGGTGGTGTAGGCTCATAGGGAGCGGGTTTCAAAAGCTCGCTCTCAGGACTATCCTTGCTGCGCAGGAACCTCTTATGAAAGTCGAGCGCCAGGCCCTCCATCTCGATACCGAAGTGGTCGCGCATCTCGTTCTCACTCAGGGCAGCGCAGAGGTAGACGCCAGATATGCTGGGCAGCGCTTCCCCTTTCCCAATCCGCACCTTGACGTGGCCGAGTGGCGCAGGGCTGTCCTGTAACTCGAAATGGTAGATGACTTCAAACCCATCTCCCAGGTCAAGACAGGTGATGGCGCCGAACCTGGCTCCGACACCCAACAGCTTCCGCACTGCAGCTACCAGCCCACCCATGTCTACCAGAATCTCATTTTCCATGTGCGCCAATGCTCTCCAATGCCAACACTACGCCGTCGATGATCGCCTCGGGCCTGGCGGCGCAACCGGGGATGTAGACATCCACCGGTATGACCCTGTCTATGCCGCCCAGGACGTTAGGGCAATTGTGAAACACGCCGCCCGTGCACCCACAGGTCCCCACCACTATGACCCGTCTAGGCTCGGGCATCTGTTCGTACAGATTGCTCAGCACCCTCTGATTGCGGTGGTTGGCGGGGCCGGTCACCAGGAGTACATCAGCGTGTTTCGGATTACCCATATTTACGATACCGAACCGCTCTACATCGTAGAAAGGGGTCAGCGCGGCCAGTATCTCAATGTCGCACCCATTGCAGCTACCGCAATCGAAGTGCAACAGCCAGGGCGATTTAATCCTCGCTCTATTCATTATTCCCATTTCGTTACATCCAAAGCCCTTCAGCGCTGTGTGTCAGTGCGAGCCAAGTCAAGCAATCCGGTGGGAGTGCCACGGCCCGCAATGACGTTAACGCGAAACGCTTTACATCCATCCTAAGTGTATCAATACTATGTTCAACGCAATCAAACCTATGCCCGCGCCCCAGGCGAATCTCAGCATCGAGGACCAGGTCAGGCGAGCGCTTATGTTGTCCACCAGCAGTATGACAAGCCAGCCCAGTAGAGCTATTATGATGGATAGCCACCACAGGCTGCCCGCCGCCCAGAACAACCCAAGCACCGACAGCACCAGGACCATCTCGTACCAGTGCCCTAGCTCAATCAACGCCAGGTACGGTCCCGAGTACTCGGTCACCACACCCCCAACCAGCTCCTGATGTGCATGCTCCGAGCTAGAGACGTCAAAGGGCGACTTTCTCATTACCATAGCGAGCGCGATAAGAAGGGCGATGAAAGTCAGCCACAACCCGGGCAGTAGAGGCTCTCCGTGTTCCAGGATAGCGGTAATGGAGAAGCCGTCAACCTTCAACGCAATGGGCACTGCCGCCAGTAACAGGATCGGTTCATAGGCCAGAAATCGCAGCAGTTCACGATGTCCGCCCAGCTGGCTATAGGGAGACTTCACGCTCAACGCGCCTAGAGGAAGACACAGACTGCCGAAAAAGAGTATGAACAGAAGCATCAACAGATCTTGCCTCAAGGCAAAGAAAACCACCGCGGTAACAGTCAGGCCGAGAAACGCATAGGCAAACACAGTCTGTGTTCGACCGGCGACCATGGGGTTCTTGCCGAACAGCTTGATGACATCGTAGAATGGCTGGAGAAGCGGCGGTCCCCATCTACCCTGCATGCGGGCGGTCAGCCTGCGGTCGATGCCTTTCAGCCACCCTCCGATCAGAGGAGCTGCTATCACAGCAATGAGCGCGGTTCCGATCAGCCAGCCTGTGTTCATATCACCACCAGCGCAATCAGGATCGAAAGCAGAACCACGCCGGCGGGTACGATCAACCGCTCCAGCCTCTGCTCTCCCAAGACGCCTTCCATGTAGAATCCGCCAGTCTTGAGTTCGGTCTTTTCGTCGCCCACGGCAATGAACTCATCCGAACCCATTTCCACGTTCTCCCCACACATGTACGCTGCACGGCCCGTCTCAGGCCTGAGCCTCACGGTGAGCAAGGGGAGCACAAGCGCCAGAGCCACTCCTATGAAGACCGGCCAACCCGCGAACACCCCGCCGGCGGTCCTCAAGAACCACCTCTCCGTGATAAAAGCCAGAGCCGGATCATAGCCAGCATCCACCAGAATCGGCCCGACGATAGCGTCGAATACGGGCGCAATCAACAGGCTGAACAGCACAGCCAGACCAACCAACACCAGAAGGATACCGTGATACTGCGCGACAAACGGTTCGCGGCTCGCCCGAGTTGGCGCGGGACGCTCGCACAGAATCCGTCCGATCCACTTGGCCCAGAAGACCGTACTGGCGCCTATGCTCAGGATGAGAAGCACCAGCACGAGCGCCGACCATGTACCAATGGCCGGCGCCGCCTGAATCGCCGCCCACTTGCTGATAAGGATGCCAAAGGGAGCCACCAGCAGGGAAAGCATGGCCGTTACGGTAATCCCGGCCAGCAC
>PWRA01000148.1 GCA_003556385.1 Dehalococcoidia bacterium
AGCATAGTTTGCGTAAAGTCTTCTTAGTGCTATATCACCCCTTTATGCGTTCCCACCAGTAACCTTATGGATGGTCTGCATTGGTTTCATCTCTGTCACAGACTGTACCTGTACCTGCACAAACATGGCAATTTAGGACTGAATAAAACTCACTTATTCTTTCCGAGCTCTGCTCTTCATAAGGGTAGTCGAACGCGTATGGACAGATGCGCAAGTGGTGGTCGTGGGCAGGCTCTAATGTCGACTTCCACTCATCAACGTTCACTTCTGCAACATAAAGCTTATTAGTTTGAGGGTCGGGGTATATCCGGTAACGCCAATGTACATCCGCAGGCCAGGTGTAGATGTTCGCAGTGGCAGTGACCCGTTCCCCACAAGACCGCAGGCGCACACTGGATGTATCAAGTATATTGGGACCAGACAAACGCGCCCGCACAACAGGGCCATCTGTTGCACGATGGTCATGAACTTCATAAACTGTCGCCACGTACGAGACATCGTGAAACAGGTTCAGAGTAAACCTGTCTCCTACCTCAACTTTGTCAGGCTCATAAGCCCAAGAAGACAACTCAACCTCACGCAACCTGGAAGCTCCCCGCAGAAAGGGTTGCTCCTCTAAATGGGGAAGGTCATCAAGGGTGAGTATGGGCCCAGCATCCTTGATTAGAGGGGGCAAGTCTTCCTCCCCAGGGTTCCCTGAACCCGCCCAGGCTGTTCCACCTATGGCTAACAGAACAATCAGTGCTGTGAGAATACCCAGCTTTATCTTCTCTCTCATTTCAACCTCCTTGTATATAAGAGTTTAGTTTCCCCAAAACTCTAGCTCCTAATCTGTACTATGTTATATCACCACCCCGCACTGTCAAGCGTTTTGCTCCGTTGTTTGCAGAAAATCCCATCAGCCTCTAGCTAATGCCGTTATGATACCTGTGATTCTGATACTCATGACTTTCTTGGACATCTTCAATCCTCCTTTCTGCTCTCTTAGGGAGCGGCAGGCAATCCCGGCCACTGCATCCGTCTTGCGACCTTAGTCTCCTCTTAACCATTGACGACGGTGATCTCTATAGGAGCAGTAGCTATCTTGCTCCTCGTCAATTCTTTCACTCTTTCGGTCATATCACCACGCAGGAAGCGTTCGTAGTTCTTGCCTTCAAACAGCTCTTCCCAAGGATCGTTATTGGCAAGTACAGTAGTTGCCGCAATTATCTCGTACTCACCCGGATGGTCTATTTTCCAGGTGTCTTGCGCCTTCATTCTTTGTCCGGATCCAAGTCGTGTCCACACCCCTTCACACGTGTAGCCCCTGGGGTGGGCGAAGAGGTCATTTGACACGTATTGTCCGTTACCGTCAACTATGTAGAATCGAATAACAGGGTGCCCATGGAACAACCGTATGTCTTCCTCTCCTATATACTCCAGCGTTCCTCTCAACGTAAAAACCTCCCCGGCTCTGATCTGCTCAGGGACTTCCACCGACAGGATGAAGTCTGCTGTCCTGACCTCTTCGACAAGAACTGCGTCTAGTGGTTCAGTCCGACCGGCGCTTTTCTCATTCGGGTCAGCAGTTTTCTCATTCCCTCCAGCCAGCACTACACCACCCAGCAACAGACCGACCACTACCAGAACCACCCCCACAATTACGAAACGACGTTTCATGATTTACACCTCCCTGTGCGAATCAACGGTTCGCTCTTTCTTCGCCCTAAACCACCCCTTACTACTATAACGCACAAGGTCGAAAAAGGTTGCATTGGCGGCCCTTCTATGAGGAACAGGGATTATAGTAATAATAGGGCGAAAACACCCACGCCCCTACCGGCATTGGGTCGTCGTCAAGCCAATGTCCATGTGTGACCATGCCTACTTCACCATCAGATGCAGCAGCAAAGCCTAGCGCTGAGACGTCATAGTTGAAGAAGCCTTCAACTATAGTGGCCTTATGCCCCCCGAAAACATCGCTTGATGAGGCCACAGTTTCGTCCATCGTGGTTTTATCTATCGCGGTATTGCCTGTAGCAACGACCACTTCGGTGCGACCCACGGTCACAGCAACAGGGAAATCCTCTCCCATCATCCGCTGAAGTTCTTGTATCGTGTCATGAATAGCGTCCCAGTTCTCTTCGCCTAGCGCGAGCCAGTAGTAGCCATCGGGCCTGGCTCCAAGCACGAACACAGGGTCTGACCAGTACGTTAGACTGCGAACGTCAAATCCTTCGTGAAATTCCCTAACTAGGTCATAATCCGGAGTTCCTGTGCGATAAATGTCAATCTCAGCCCAATCGATACCATCAAACTTTTCCCAATCGATTTCGATCTTACCAATGTCTCTTACCGCAGCTTCGTCTACCTGAGCCGGCGTCTTCACGCTCACAGCAATGGGAAAATCCTCTCCCATCATCTGCCGGAGTTCCTCTACTATGTCGTCAATGACATCCCGCTCCTCTGGTCGTATCAGCACCCAGTAGTAGCCATCCAGCCTGGGCGTACCTGCCCGTGCTAGGTACTCCAGGTCGCCAGGATCGACCTCCAGATATGCTTCCCAGACGCGGTCATGATCCGGAGTTCCTGTGCGGAAAACGTCATAATCCGCCAAGTCTCGTTCGTCTGCTGCCAGGGTCACCTCGTCAACCTCAACTGCCTTAACGGCAAGAATGATGGTTCCAACCGCGATTCGGATGGGGAGATCTTCACAGCCGAGTTCTTGTAACTCTCTTACTAACTTATCGACGATCTCCAGGTCCCCATCCCAACGCTCCTCGTCTAACGTAACCTGGTAGTATCCGTCTATCCAATAACCACGTGCGATGATGGGGTAGTTCTGGAACAAAGACTCATCCCCTGATTGCGATATATGAAACACCCTGGCCTTGTCAAAGTCGGGAGTCCCCGTTCGGTAAATACCCTCCGGTATGTGGGCCCTGATTTCCTCTGACAAGTTATCCGGTGATATACCAGGTAGAAGACCAGGTGGGTCGGGTAGGCTGTCTGACGATTGCCCTGCGAGTGCCAAACCTGGGATCAGTATCAGAGCTAACCCTGCCAGTAAACACATAAGTTTCTCAGACATTTATTCCTCCCTTCTATTCTGCTCTCTTAGGGAGCGGCAAGCATTACTAGCGTTACCATCCGGTCATTGGTTCTACACTCAGCTCACCAAGCACTTGGCTAATAAGACTGAAGACAGCAAGGTCGAGTTCGCCCTCTTCATCTAACATGCCACCCCAATGGACGCCCCCTAAGTTTACCCAGTCTGTCCCCCATGGCATGAAGACAGGTGCCCCACTATCTCCATAGTCGAGGGCATAGTTTGCGATACCTTGGTTAACCATTAGATGCTCATGCCATGGACTCAATACATTAGCAAACTCAACCACAGTTCCCCCCGTTGTTCCAGTCGCGGTACCTGTTTTGCGGATCCATTCGTTCTTGAGAGGATCAACCCAGGCCTCTATCCTGATGCGAGTACCAAAGTATCTAACACCTGGCAAGATACTCCACCAGTACCAGCTCTTCACCCGGGCGGTATCACTTGCCTCACCAACCACATAATCTACACTTCCCAAGTCTTCCGCGTCATCATCGGAGACATCAGTAGTCACCGGCATTGCTATCACTTCGGGATCCTCCGGATCTGCAAAGTCCCTGAGGTGTCCTACTGTAACTAACCTACTCTTGTGGAAAACAGAGGGCCTCTTGGCCCGGAAACTGAGTGTATAACCTCTGCCATGTGCCTGTCGAGGGACACTGACTCCAGGCAGAATCGCCACCGGTGGCGTCAGTGGACTCCACAACCACTTCGTCCTCAGTCATCTCATCGGGGTCAAAGGGTGGATCGGCAACATCGATGGTAGCAACAATGGCAGTTACATGGAAAGCAATCGGGAAATCTTCTCCACCAAGCTCCTGCAACTGTTCCACCGTCCTGTCGATGATATCCTGGTTGTCATTCCAGCTCTCCCTATCTAACCTAACCCAATAATTACCATCTATCCCGTAACCAAGCGAAATGATAGGACGGCTCTCGGTGGAGCCTCTCCCCGGTATCGCTTTATGGTCTAACAAATACCACACACGCTGCCCAAAAACCTCTTCCTCGGTCCTGTGAAATTCCTCGACCCGGTCAAGGTCCGGCGTTCCCGCGGAGTAATAGATACGTTCGGCCATGGACTGCAAAACGTCTTCCGAGACGCCAGCCCACTCGGCCTCACCCTCAACTGACCCCGCTGCCGATACCACTCCTGGAATCAACAAGGCTAGTCCTGCCAGTAGACAGAGAAGTTTCTTAGACATCTAATCCTCCTTCTTTGTTTTTTGCTTGCCGCTCCCTAGGAAAGCAGAATCACAATACCCAGTAAGCATCACCTAGTATCTTAAAGCAGGCTGGTTAATTTTGATTTCCGTTCAATTTTCGGCATTTTGGGGGCCTTTCACCTCCGGATTTCTGTAGTTGCGTGATATATCAGTCCCGTCTCTATGGATGCAACCGCTTCTGCCAAGGATTCGGGGTCCAATATCCTGGCAACCTCACCCTCATCGAGGTCAACGAAAACCAGCCACGTTTGACTATCCAACATTATCACTGCCGAGGGCAGTATTCTGCCACCCTCTACCGCTATCTCCCCCACTTCTTCGTCTAGCTTGAAACTCATGGCACCGTCGGCATCACCTGTAGCGAACGAAATTACCGTATCGATCTTACCTCCCTGG
>PWRA01000072.1 GCA_003556385.1 Dehalococcoidia bacterium
AAAGCGAGGAGAAGTACCGGACACTGGTCGAAAGCATCCCGCAGAAGGTGTTCCTCAAGGATAGTGACTCCGTCTATATCTCCTGCAATAGCCTCTACGCGGCAGACCTGAGCATCGCAACCGAAGAGATCTCCGGCCGTACCGACTATGACTTTTATCCCCGGGAGCTGGCCGACAAGTACCGGGCAGACGACAAGAGAGTTATCGAGTCCGGGACTACCCAGAGGATCGAAGAGCGATACCTCGAACACGGGGAAGAGAGACTTGTAGAGACGTTCAAGACCCCTGTCAAGGATGAAAGCGGTAGAGCGGTCGGTCTGCTGGGCATCTTTCGCGACATCACCGAGCAGAAACAGCTAGAGATAAGACAACACGACCGGGAGATAGCCGAGACGCGCGCCCAGGAAATGAGCAAGTCCCGGCGCCGTCTTATCAGCACGCAGGAACTCCTGCGCAAAGATATCGCCAGCCAGTTGCACGGTACCGTGCAGAACCGCCTCATATTGCTGGCGCACAGGCTGGCCGACCTCGAGACCAGGCCTGCATCAGAATGGACAGCCGACGAACTGGCGGATATCCGCGGCAAACTCGAGGAACTGCAGACAGAGCATATACGACCGATCAGCCACCGCCTCTTTCCTTCCGTGCTACGCCTGGGTATAACCGTCGGCCTGGAGTCTCTGGTAGACGAGTACCGCGGCAAGCTGCCGGTTGATCTACAGATAAGCAGACGGCTGAGACAAAGCGAACAGGCCGATAGGAAGCTTGTTGCGGACGACGCAAAGCTGGCCCTGTACCGCATCGCGGAGGAAGCCCTGGCCAACATCCTCAAACACGCCCCGGCAGCCCAGGACACAGTGGTCAAGCTGTCGCTGTCCGATGCAGGAATACTGCGCCTTACCGTGAGGGACTATGGTGCCGGCTTCGACACGGCCAGCCCTTCCGTGGGGATCGGGCTGGCGATTGCATCGGACTATGCCACGGCGGCTGGGGGCACTTGTATCGTCAAGAGCGCTCCCGGAAAGGGCACCCGCGTCACTGCGCAGATACCCCTTGCAGAGCCTCAAGCAACGCAGCGACAGAGAGGTCGGCCTTCGGGATGAAGGCTGCGGCCCCCTCCTGCCTGGCCAGCCTGGAGTAGACGCGCTCGCTGTGTGAACTCGTTACTATCGTCATGATCCCCGGATAATGCTCTCTTATGTGCTGAGCCAGCTCCAGTCCGTCACAGCCAGGCATGTAGACGTCCAGTACGACTACATCCGGCGTTTCATGATTAAGGAAGGCAATGCACTCGGCGCCATTGCCGGCCTCGCCGCACACTTCGAAATGCTCGCTTCGCTCGAGCAGAGGGCGGAGCCAGTCCCGAAATGCCGGGTCGTCGTCAACTAGAACTGTCCGGTACATTGAGCGTTATGCGCCTAGCCTGTCTCCCTTGGATGTACCTAGACTAACATAGGCCAGGGCCTCAGAATAGTGTGGTAGCATGGCAATGGGCTGGGGTTACCCGACAGTCACGCCCGTGCTTACCGTGCCTGCAGCGACTTCAGGAAGGCCAGCGCGGCCTTTACCCGCATGTTGATCTCCGATTCACCGGAGAGTCCCAGGTGCTGGTAGATAACATTGATGTAGCTTTCCACCGACCGTTCCTCCAGGGATAGCTGCCTGGCGATAGCCGCATTGCTGAACCCCTCGGCCAGCAGCCGCAGCACCTCCTGCTGCCTTGGCGTAAACGCTCCCGCGGCCGACTCCTCCCGTGGATGCAGCTTCGCCATCACGGCCGGATCCATGACTACGAGGCCGCGGGCGCACCCCTCGATGGCCTGCCGCAGTGTAGCTATGTCCCGCACCGTTTGCTTCAACAGGTACCCCCATCCGGTGCTCTCTCCCAGAGGCAGGCTGGTAACGTATCTGGGATTATCATGTGAGGAAAGGATAAGTATGCCGATCTCCGGGCTCTCGCGTTTGATCGCCAGCGCCGCATCGATGCCGTCCATCTCCCCGACGAGCTCGATGTCCATCAGCATCACATCGGGTTTGGCCGTTCGAGCGAGCGCAATCGCCTTTTCTGCATCGTCTGCCGTACCGACAACCTCGAGATTAGCCTGGTGGGAGAGCGCGCCGACCAGCATCTCTCGAAACAGGGCTTCATCCTCAACTATGACAACCCTGATTTTCGCCATCGGTGCTTTCGTTGACTTCAGGCTGTGGACCCGGTTGTGAACGGTCATGTTCGTCTCTACCTGTAATACCGTGTCACCTTGGCATTGTACACCATACTGGTGCGGCCCGTAAATGCAGGGTTGGCACGGTAGCCAACTTGTTTCCGTCATGCTAGAATTAGTCCATGCTCACTGAGAGCAAATACTAATACATGTACGGAGGTAACTAATGAGGGGGAAATCACACTCGGCATCGGCACAGGGACGCAGGCAACCAGGGAAGAACAACGGAGATGATCCACGCACGACCGAAGCACTCACAGGCGGAAATACAAGCCTGGAAGCGTGGATGCTGCTCCAGCGGACACGGCATCTACTCTTCAGATGTGAAGACCGGGTAGTTGCAGAGTTCGGACTGACCGCTGAGCAATACTCGGTGCTCACAGCGATAAGATGTCTGGAGGACCCTGTAAGGCCGACCGATGTCGGCAGGGTGGTGGGGCATAAGGTCAACACCGTGAGTATGATAGTGGACCGTATGGTCAACGCCGGTCTACTGACAAGGATACGAGACCTAGCCGACCGCAGGGCGGTGCGCCTCGTTATCACCAAGAGGGGGGAAAGAGCCCTTGCACCCGCGACCACAGCAGCTTCACGACTCGTCGAGGATATCATGTCGCATCTATCAGCTGCTGAGACAGATACCCTGATCACTCTGCTCGGGAAGATAAAGGACAAGGCGGCACAGCGCCTCGAGTTGGAGATATCGTCCGGTAGTTAACAGGACTTAGCCTGAATCTGCCCGTCGGTTCAAACGATGGGCAGATTCAGGCACGGTTACCACGGGTGGTCTGCGTACCTCCGGCGTAGATGCGCCGCCCGATCACAAAGGCTTCACAGTTCGGTCCCCATAGTCTGCCATAGGCTTTCACTCACGTCGCGGCGCGCAGCAAGTGACACGCTAGCGAACGAGGCCGGTAATCCATCAGGGCACCGAGCAGGGCTATGGTTGCCGTCTGACAACGCCGGCCGGTTACTCGAGACTCCAGCCACGCTTTGAGTACAATAGGGTGCCGACAAGGAGAAGGGCAAAGGAAAGGGTCACGGTAAGGGTTATCTGACCGGAGGTCAAAGGATTATATCCAACCGCATCCGGTCCGACCAGCAAGTACACGATGGATGTTCGCGCCGAGGAAATGGGATACACTCGAGCAAACACCTGAAGCGGCGCCGGCAGAAGGTCAGCCGGGGCGAACACACCTGACAGGGCGGCCAGTATCACCGCGATCGCAACACCTGTCGTGACCGCGCCCTGAGGCTTTCGAATCAATGTGCCGACAATAAGGCCCACTCCGGCAGAGGCAACGATCGTTAGAAGGAGGAAGCCGATGGCCTGAGGGATTGCGACTCCGCTTCCCGTGAAACGCGCACCCAGCGCGAAACCGAGTACTAGGACTACGGCTGCTGCCAGTAAAGCAAACGTGCCGACGGCTGAGACTCTACCGATAAAATCTCTGTAGGGTTCGATGGGCATTGATTTCAGCTTGGCAAACAGACCGTTCTTCCTATCCCAGGCAATACCGGCGGGAAGATGAGACATGCCGGCTATCATGAGAGCGAAGACCATCATTGAAACGGTCATGGAAGCCCTCACATACGGAACCACCTCTTGAGGAACATCACCTACGAACGTGAGAGCGGCAATGATCAGCCAGATTAAGGGCCAGGACATTGTCCAGAACAGCGAGGCCTTGTCCCTGATTGCCTCCTTGAGTCCCCTACTGTAGGCTGCAAGTATCTGCCCCAATTATCCGGTTACCCCCTGCAGGGTTTTCTGGGTCAATCTGAAGAAGACGTCCTCCAGCGTCGGACGCCCCATTTCAATCCGCAGCACCCTATATCCAGCCTGGTCAAGCGTCCTTACCATATCCGCCAGCACTCTATCCCCGTTTCGCGAGTACACTCGGTAGCCGGCCTCCAGTTCTGCCACCTCTCCCCCGACGTCAAAGCCCTTCAACACTGAGACCACGCCTTCGGTCTTCGCAGCCGTCTCCACCGTGATGGCGTCCTCGACGGCGTATTTCCTTTTGAGTTCGTCGGGCGTACCCTCGGCTATGATTCTACCGTTGTCAATCAGGCCCACCCTTGAAGCCAGCTCAGCATCGCTTCCGATATGAGTGACCAGCAGTATAGTCGTATTCTTGTCGACCTTCTCCTGAAGCATACCGAAGAAGCTTCTTCTGGCGCCGGGGTCGAGTCCTGTCGTTGGCTCATCCAAAATGAGCACTCTTGTCCCGGGGAACATCGCGGTGGCGACTTCCAGCCTCTTTCTCATACCTCCGGAGTACTCCCCTACCCTCTTACCCAGGTCCTGGGAGAGCCCTACTCTCTCCAGCATTTCAACCGTGAGTTGTTCGGCCTGGCTCCTCGAGTAGCCCAGCAGACGGGCGAAATATGTGAGGTTCTCTCTTGCCGAAAGCT
>PWRA01000128.1 GCA_003556385.1 Dehalococcoidia bacterium
ACAAGATCGGAGGAGGTAAGAATGGCAAGTGAAGTCAAAATCTACACCACACCCACATGCCCCTATTGCACCAGGGCCAAGAAATTCCTGGACGACAGCGCCGTCAAATACCAGGAGTTCAACGTGGCAGAGGACAAGGCGGCCCGTGATGAGATGAGGAACAAGTGCAACTCAATGACTGTGCCGACGATCTGCATTGACGGCGAGATCCTGGTCGGGTTCGATGAGGCTGCGCTGAGAGAGAAGCTGGGCCTCTGATCTTGGGGGGAGTCGTGTACGAGCTGATCATCATCGGTGGCGGTCCTGCGGGCATGACGGCCGCAGTGTATGCTGCCAGGAAGAAACTCAACACCCTGCTCCTAACCGATGACATCGGCGGACAGGTCCTGTGGAACACCCGCATCGAGAACTACATGGGATATCAGTTCATCGAGGGCCCGGAGCTTATACAGCGGTTCGAGGAGCAGATGCGCCAGTTCCCGATCGAGACAAGGATCGGAGACAGTGCCGCCGACCTGTCGCACACAGACGAGGTCTTCGCGGTAAGCACAGAGAAGGGCGAAACCTATCATGCCAGGGCCGTCATAGCCGCCACAGGCAAGCGCCCCCGTCACCTGAACGTTCCCGGTGAAGAGAAGCTGAGGGGCAGAGGGGTGACCTACTGCGCTATCTGCGACGGCCCTCTCTTCGCCGGGGAAAGCGTCGCCGTCGTCGGGGGAGGCGACTCTGCCCTGGGGGCGGCAGATGACATGGCGAAGATCGCCGAACACGTCTACCTCATATCGACGACTCCTCTAACCGGCACGCGGGTACTCATCGACAGGGTAACCGAAGCCGGGAACCTGACCACACTGGTTGAGCACGAGGTGGTGGAGATAAAGGGGGAGAACAGCGTCGAGAAGATGAGCGTGAGGGACCTGATCACCCGGCAGGAAAAGGAGCTGGGGGTCGGCGCCGTCTTCATCGAGATCGGTCTTATTCCCAACTCGGAGCCCTTCAGAAAAGCGGTTGGCCTCAACGACAAGGGAGAAATCGAGGTAAGCTGCGCCAACGAGACAGGCGTGGCCGGACTGTTCGCCGCCGGCGACGTCACCAACGTTCCCGCCAAGCAGATTGTGGTGGCTACCGGCGAGGGGGCTAAGGCTTCGCTGCAGGCCCACCGTTACCTGCAGACCCTCAGCCGCTAATAGGCCATCGGCCGTCTATCAAGGTCGGACAGCCCTTGAGCGGTCCGGCGCTCTTGGAGGTCCCTCCCCGGTGGTCGGGAGCGGTCCCTGCCCTATCAGACAGGCAACCCACACCGGCCTTTACACCCGCTAACCACCCAAAACCACACGGTCATCAGAGCAGGTTTGCGACCAGCGGAGTGATGAGCCAGGCGAGCGCACCGGCGGCCAAGGCGTAGAGCAGCGCCACGGGCAGGTTCATGCGGATAACCGGTCCTTCCCGCCCGAGAAGCCCTACCGTAGTAAGCACGGCTACGACATTGTGAATACTGAGCATGTTGCCCGCTGCGCCCCCAACGGCCTGCAGCGCGAGGATGGAAACGGGGGACAGGCCCACCTCCCGGGCGGTGCTCAACTGGAAAGCGCCGAACATTATGTTGGATACAGTGTTGCTCCCCGAGATGAAACTGCCCAGAGCTCCCACCAGCGGAGCCACCAGGTGCCACACGTTACCGGCCAGGCCGGCGGCAGCCGTTGCCATCACGATCAACATGGAGTCCTGATCGGCGGCCTCACCGGAGTTCATCATGATGAAGACCATCCCGAGCGTGAATGCCAGGGCCACCGCAGCGGGCGCGACCATCCGGAACGTGCCTTTCACCACCTGGAATACAGTGTGCATCCTGAGGCCGTGCAGAAGCGGTACGATGGCTGCCACCAGCAAGAAGGGCACGATGCCCGGGTTATACAGTGGTTCTATGCCCTGGCTGATACCGGTGCCCAGCATGTTCTCCCACGATACCCTCACCGACTGGAGAAGCGGGGCCAGCCCGAGGAACTCCAGACGGGTGATGAGCAGGATGGCGCCGATGATTATGTAAGGCAACCATGCCCGCCGGGTACTCATCTCCCGTTCGGCCGTCTCCTTGCCGGTGCCCGCCTTTATCTCCCCTTCCCACTGGTCGGGCCACTGCTCGCGGGACGGGAAGTCCCACTGTCTCTTGGGCGCCAGAAAGCCCCGAGAAACGGCGAAGACGAAGACAGGCAGAGCCACAAGCGAACCCAGCAGGGCGGGAAGCTCGAAACTGACGAAGACCGCGATCAGCATCTGAGGCACCGTGAATACCGCCCCCGCAAACAGGGCCAGAGGCCAGATTTCCAGCCCCCTCCTGAAAGACCCCTCGGCGATCCGGGTCATTATGGAGACCATGGCCAGCGGTATGAACACCCCGACCGCAAGATGCAGGATGCCGGAAAGGGCTCCGATGCTTCGAAGGAACTCCGTGAAGCCGGCCATCCCGTTCAGGTTCACCATGTCCCGCACCGGCTCAAAGCCTCCCCAGATCGGCAGGCCCACCGCACCGAAAGTGACCGCCGTGCTATCTCCGATCAGGGTGGCCACCACGGCGATAAGGGGCGGGAAACCGAGACCCACCAGCAGAGGAGCCCCTATCGCGGCCGGCGTACCGAACCCGGCCGCCCCTTCGAAGAAGGAGACCATCAGCCAGGCAACGATGATCACCTGTACGCGCCTATCTCGCGAGACCGCAGTCATCGAACGGGCAATGCTGGCTACGGCGCCGCTCCTCCTCAGCAACTGCAGGATCAGGAGGGCGCCGAAGACGATGATGAGGATATCGAGAGCGTTGATGAGGCCGCCCAGGGTAGCAGCCGCCAGCCAGCGCACCGGCATGTTCCATCCAACAGCGGCGATGACCGCAGCACTGACCCAACCGACCGGCATGGCCTTCTTGGCCGGCCACGAAAAGACGGTCATCAAGACGCCGACCACTACGATGGGCAGAGCGGCCACTATCGCCAGGACCGGGTTCACACTCCGCTCATCCCTCCGGCTGCTAGGTAGCGAGACGCCCGGGTCATCATCCTCAGCCCATCACAGCCTCTGGCTTCACAACGTTCTCGTTGTCACGACCGGCCGCGAAATCGTCGATGTTCTTGATCGTGGTCTGCGCAATGGTCTCCACCGCTTCCCTGGTGAAGAACGCCTGATGCCCGGTGATCAACACGTTGGGGAAGGTCAACAGGCGCATAATGACATCGTCCTCGATGACTTTGTCCGATAGGTCGCGATAGTACAGGTCCGCTTCCTCTTCGTATACGTCGAGGCATACCGAACAGGTGCGGCACTTCTTCAGGTACGGGATGAGTGCATCGGTGTCGATCAGCGCCCCACGGCTGGTGTTGACCAGCATCACATTGGGTTTGAACAGGGCGATGGTGTCTGCATTGATCAGGTAATGTGTCTCCGGCGTGAGGGGACAGTGCAGGCTAATGATGTCCGAATTACGGAGCAACTCCTCCAATGAGACGTACCGCATGCCCAGTTCGATGCACTCGGAGTTCTCGTACTTGTCGTGGCCGAGCAGATTGCACCCGAAGCCCCTCATGATATGGCTGAACGCCGTGCCGATGCGGCCGGTGCCCACCACGCCTACCGTCTTGCCGTGCACATCGAATCCCATCAGCCCCTCCAGCCTGAAATTGCCGTCTCGCACGCGTTGATGGGCACGATGTATGTTACGGTTCATGGTGAGGACCAGCCCTGCCGCAAACTCGGCTACGGCGTGAGGGGAATAATGGCTCACCCGCATAACGGTCATTCCCAGCTTGCTCGCCGCCTCCAGGTCCACGTTGTTGAAACCGGTAGCCCGCAGCGTCACCAGCTTCGTACCGCCATCGCTCAACTGCTCGAGCACCTCTGCCCCGATCTTGTCATGGACAAAACAGCAAACGGCCGGATAGTCCCTGGCCAATGCCGCCGTGCCTTCATCCAGGGTCGCATCGGTGAAGCTCAGCTCGTGCTTTCCCTGGCTCGTCGATTCTAGGAACTCCCTATCATAGGGACGGGTACTGTACACTAACACCTTCATACTGACCTCCTCTTCGTTCTATAGTCGCCTGGCCCGTACCAGGCACTGCCCTGATGCTACCGGCCCCCTTTCTGCTCCGCCTCGGCGACCACCTGTATGACCGGCAGAACGCTGTCCGGGTTGACCGAGATCGAGTCGATGCCGGCCTGCACCAGGAATGCGGCAAACTCGGGATGATCGCTCGGCGCCTGCCCGCATAGTCCGACCTTGCGCTTCTTCCTGTGAGCCGAGGCTATTAGCTCGCCAATGGAGTTCTTAATCGCCTTGTGCCGCTCGGAGAAAAGGAAGGCCAGCTCCGTGGAGTCCCGGTCTACACCCAGGACAAGCTGGGTAAGGTCGTTCGAGCCTATCGAGAATCCGTCGAAGTACTCGCAGAAGTCCTCCGCCAGGATGATATTGGACGGTAGCTCGGCCATCATATACAGCTGCAATCCGTCTTTGCCCCGTTCCAGGCCATGCTCGGCCAGTACCTCCCGGATCTGCTCGGCCTCCTCAGGAGTGCGGCAGAAGGGGATCATCACTATCACGTTGTCCAGTCCCATTACGTCGCGCACCCGCTTGATAGCGCGGCATTCCAGGGCA
>PWRA01000105.1 GCA_003556385.1 Dehalococcoidia bacterium
ACTCAAAGAATCGGTCATGGACCGGGTAAGGGACAAAGCCCATCTTCTGCACCCCGATGAGGTCAATACGCTTGACGGCCTGAGGCTGGAGTTCGCCGACTCCTGGATGCTTATCAGAGCCAGCGGCACCGAGCCTATCATCCGGGTGATCGGCGAGTCGGCCTCGCAGCAGCAGACCCGGGAGCTGATCGGCAAAGGCAGCGAACTCGTGGGAAGTGTGGCGAGGGGCAACAGATGAGAGCAGTATTTCTTTGCGGTGGGAGCGGCAAGAGGATGTTTCCGATCACTGAAGACAAGTTTCTCCTTGATTTTCTGGGCAAGCCGTTGCTGGAGCATCAGATAACGACCGCCCGTGAGGCGGGTCTGAGTCACTTTGTAATCATCGGGAGTCCGGGGAACATAGCAAGGATAGAGGAGATGACGAAGCAGATGCAGGGGATAAAAGTGGACCTGGCCCTGCAGAAGGAGCCACTGGGCATCGCCGACGCCCTGAAAGGCGCGGAACCGTTTCTGCACGGGCAGCTTCTGGTGATAAACCCCAACGACGTCTTCGCAAGCTCCGCGTGCAGCAAGATCATCGCCGAGGCGGAGAGGGCTACTGCCTCGTCTTATATACTGGGCTATCAAGTCGAGGAATACTTCCCCGGCGGCTATCTCGAGGTAAACTCTCAGAATGAACTGCTGCACATCGTGGAGAAGCCCACCCCCGGTGAGGAACCCAGCAACATGGTAAACATCCTGATTCACTGCCACAGTAACCCGACAGAGCTATTGCGCTTTATTGAAGCCGTGGAGACCACCAGGGACGATGTCTATGAATGCGCCCTGGACAAGATGGTAAAGGAAGGACACAAGATAAAGGTTGTTCCCTACGACGGTTTCTGGGCACCGATAAAATATCCCTGGCATATCTTCAGAGTAATGGAATACTTCCTGGACAATGCTCAACCCTATACGGCTCCGTCCGCCCGCGTCTCGGACAAAGCGACTATTGCAGGAAAAGTCATCCTGAGCGATAATGTCAGGGTATTGGAAAACGCGGTAATTCGGGGTCCGGCCTATATTGGAGCAAACACCGTCATCGGCAACAATGCTCTGGTGCGAGACTACAGCCACGTTGGGTCTAACTCCGTTGTCGGCTATTCCACCGAGGTCAAGCACTCCTACATCGGCGATAATTGCTGGTTCCACTCCAACTATATCGGCGACTCCATAATAGACGATGATTGCTCTCTGGGGTCCGGCACCGTGCTGGCTAACTTCCGTCTCGACGAAGGCTACATCCGGGTGAGAGTTGGCGACAGCCTGCTGGACACCGGATATGATAAACTAGGCGCAATTATGGGTCGAGGTTGTCGCATCGGAGTAAATGCCAGTCTCATGCCCGGGGTCCGAGTAGGCCCCGACTCCTTCGTAGGACCCCAGATATGTCTGCGTGAGGACCTGGGGGCCAACAAGACGGCCCTGCTTGAGCCCCGACATGAGATCAAGGACAACGAGATAAGCCTCGACGAAGCGAAAAGGCAGGCGCTACTGAAGCGTTTGGCGGGCCCGTAGAGTCCCCAGGGTTTGTCGAGTGTATGGGATTTACAGAATGAACCCGGGCAACCCAGGGAACCGGGGGTGTGAGGTGAAGAAAGGCTAAGATGTGCGGCATCATCGGGTATTGTGGCCGGAAGCCGGCGGTCCCGGTTATCATTGAGGCGCTGAGGTGCCTGGAATACCGGGGCTACGATTCAGCAGGGGTGGCGTCGCTATGCGATGGCGAGCTGCTGATAAGGAAAGATGCCGGCAAGGTTGAGGAAGTGATCCAGAAACATGAACTGGCAGGCCTCCCCGGCAACGTAGCCATCGGCCACACCCGCTGGGCAACTCACGGGGGCGTCAGCCAACTAAACGCCCATCCCCACTCCGACTGCGGCGGCAGGGTGGCTGTGGTGCACAACGGCATCATAGAGAACAACCAGGAGCTTCGCCAGGAACTCACCGCCAGGGGGCACCGGTTCAGCTCGGAGACCGATACCGAGGTCATCCCCCACCTTCTGGAAGACGAGCTCAAGAACGGGCGATCCCTTGAACAGGCCGTGTTAAGCATAGCCCCGAAGATCGAGGGCTCATATGCCCTTCTGGCCCTGTCGCTGGACGATCCCGGCAGGATCATAGGCACAAGGAAGAACAATCCCCTGATCGTGGGCATCGATGACCATGATTACTACATCAGCAGCGATGCCCTGGCCTTCTCTCAATATACCGGTCAGGTGATGGGGCTGGAGGACAATGAGGTGGTGGTGTTGGCCCAGGGAGGAATACACTTCGTCGACGCCCGGGGAAACAGAGTGGCCAAGCAGGCCAGGAAACTGGACCACAGCTGGGCCGTGAGCGACAAGGGCGCCTACCAGCACTTCATGCTCAAGGAGATAATGGAGCAGGCCCAGGTGCTGAGCCGGATAGTGGAGCAGGATGGGAAGATGTTCACCGAGATTGCCCTGGATATTCTGCGGGCCAGGCAGGTAATCGTAACCGCCTGCGGCACATCCCGTTACGCGGCCCTGGTGGGCAGATACCTCTTTTCCAGAGTGGGCAAGAAGTTCTGCGACGTAGTCATGGCTTCCGAGTTCGGCTATTTCGCCGACTCGGTGGACAAGAACACGGTCGTTATCGCCGTTTCGCAGAGCGGCGAGACGGCCGACGTAGTCGAGGGGGTAAAGGCCGCCCGGGAGGCCGGGGCCCAGATCATCTCCATCGTCAACCGGCCCAACTCGATACTGACCGACCTCAGCCACCGGGTCATCTACCTCAACTGCGGCTCTGAGATAGCCGTAGCCGCCACCAAGTCTTTCCTCTGTCAGCTGGCCATATTCTACCTGTTAGCGTTCTCCATGGTTAACTCCTTTGATGCAGCGGTCGCCAGGCTCAGCGACCTGGCGGGTGACATAACCAGGGTGCTGGACTGGAACAAGAGCGAGCTCATCAAGCTCAGCGACCGGCTGCAAGACAAGACCGATGCCTACTACATAGCCAGGGGCATCAACTTCGCCATCGCGTCGGAAGGCGCCCTGAAGCTCAAAGAGATCTCCTACGTCCACGCCGAGGGGATGCCGGCCGGGGAACTCAAGCACGGCACCCTGGCCCTGATCGAGCCGGGCACGCCGGTGGTGGTGATTTGCCCGGCCGACTACACGTTCGCCGAAACCCTGAGCAATGCCATAGAGACGAGGAGCCGCGGCGCCTATATCATCGGCGTCTCCGACAGAGATAGCGACATCTACGATTCCTGGATCAGGATTCCGGAAGTCGATGAGCTGCTCTACCCGATGGTGGCCGTGGTGCCCCTTCAGCTCCTGGCCTACTACATCGCCATCAGCCGGGGATGCGACCCCGACAAGCCCCGCAACCTGGCCAAATCAGTAACTGTGAAGTAGAGTGATTCTGAGCGGGGTGAGGGACGTCAGAGATTCGTCGTCCCGATCGCGTCGGGATCTCCGGAATGATATTACACAGCGCTCTCATGAAAGACTGCGGATTGGAGGCCTCCGGCACAGAACACAAGGTCAGGGTCCTAGCCGGGATACCCGCCTATAACGAAGCCAGCTGCGTGGGGAGCGTAGTGCTCCAAGCCGGGCAGTATGCGGACGAGGTCATCGTGGTCGACGATGGGAGCACGGACGACACCGCCGCGGTCGCCGGGCTGGCCGGCGCCGCCGTGATCCGGCACGGCGAGAACAGGGGCAAAGGGTCCGCCATTCAGAGCATATTGGCTGAGGCCAGGAAGAGGAAGCCGGACGCGCTGGTGCTCCTGGATGCCGACTCCCAGCACGACCCCCACGAGATTCCCGCCCTCATCAAGCCCGTCCTGGAAGGCTACGACCTGGTCATCGGCTCCAGGGAAGCGCAGAGGGAGAAGACGCGCGCCTACCGCCGCCTGGGGCAGAAAGTCCTCTTGCACGCGACCCGGCTTGCCTCAAGGAGCAATATCACCGATTCCGAATCGGGCTTCCGGGCCCTGTCGGCAAAGGCCATAGACGAACTCGAACTGAAGGAGAATGGATTCGCCATAGAATCGGAGATGATAGCCTCCGCAGCAAGCAAGCGCCTCAGGATAACCGAGGTGCCGATTTCAAACATATACGTCCGGGATGGCTCGACCCTGAACCCCGTCAGACACGGCGTGGGGGTCCTCAGCCGGGTCCTGGTCATGATCGCACGGCTGCGGCCCCTGTTCTTCTTCGGAGTGTTGGGCGCCATCCTCCTGGCGATCGGTATCGCCATCGGCGTGAGGGTTCACACCATAGCCACGGGCAGCGGTGACCCCGCTGTGGCCGGCGTGGTACTGACGGCCCTCTTCATCATCGCCGGCCTGCTGGCCGTCTTCACCGGCGTAATCCTCAACGCCCTGGGCCGGCGAAAATGACCGGGGCCTGCGCCGTCGCCATCACAGCAACGCTGCCGTTAAGCTTCCTCCACATCTATCCACAGATGGAGCGGGTCTTCGAAACGGGGCTCGCCGTCCATATATAGTATAAACTGCACCTTCTGTCTCTCGCCTGCCCTTTCCGGCACATAGCCGGCTCTCTTCTCCCACTTCTCTTCGTGGTCCAGCACCACCTCTATATGTTCCCTGTC
>PWRA01000063.1 GCA_003556385.1 Dehalococcoidia bacterium
ATAGTGGCTTTCGCCCTGACCGAGGCCATGGCCGGCAGCGATGTTGCCGGCCTGGAGACAAAATACGTGCGCGATGGCGACCACTACGTCCTTAACGGCAACAAGATCTTCATAAGCAACGCCGCCGAGGCCGATTTCGTCACCACCTTTGCCACGAAAGACAAATCGCTCGGCTATCGCGGCATCAGCGCTTTTGTCGTCGACAAGGGAACGAAGGGCTTTTCGCTGGGCAAGGTAGAGAAGAAGATGGGCCTGCACCCTGCCTCGGTGGCGGAGCTTATCTTCGACGATTGCCGGATACCGGCGGCTAACATGCTGGGGGAGGAGGGGAAAGGCTTCAAGATTGCGCTGCAGGGGATAGACGCCAGCAGGGTTAGTATAGGGGCTCAGGCCCTGGGCATTGCCCAGGCCGCTTATGATGCGGCCGTGGCCTACGCCAAGGAGAGGAAGCAGTTCGATACTGAGCTGGCCCGCTTCCAGGCCATCCAGTGGATGATCGCCGATATGGCTACCGAAATAGACGCCGCTCGCCTGCTCACATACAGGGGTGCATGGTTGACCAAAAAGGAGGGTCACGCTCCGCCCAGGGAGGCCGCGATGTCCAAGCTCTTCGCCTCTGAGGCGGCGCACAGAGTTTGCCACAAGGCCCTGCAGATATTCGGCGGCTACGGCTACACCAAGGACTTCGCCGTGGAGCGCTACTACCGGGACCAGAGGATAACCGAGCTTTACGAAGGAACCTCGGAGATGCAGAGGTGGACTATTGCCCGGCAGGTATTGGGCACGAAGTGAAGGAGTTTGCTATGTTCACGGAGAAGACTCTGCGAGAGGCGCAGGACGGTAAAAAGGCGTGGGAGAAAGAGGTAGAGAAGGTCCGCAGGCAGAAGGCTGAGAGGAAAGAGAGGTTCTCGACCGTCTCCGACCTTGAGATCAAGGCCCTCTACACACCGGAGGACGTCAAAGACCTGGACTTCGCCCGTGACATCGGCTATCCGGGGGTCTTCCCGTTCACCAGGGGATGCCAGCCCACGATGTACCGTGGGCGAGAGTGGACATTCCGCATGTTCTCCGGCATGGGTAGTGCAGAGGATACCAACAAGAGATGGCATCACCTGCTCCGGGAAGGTGAGACGGGGCTGAGCACCGCCTTCGACTTCCCCACCCTGATGGGGTACGACACGGATTCGCCCCGTGCACGCGGCGAGTGTGGGAAGTGCGGGGTGGCCATCGACACCCTCAAGGACATGGAAGTCCTCACCCACGGCATTCCCCTGGATGGCGTCACCACTTCCATGACCATCAACCCGCCTGCCCTGGTGCTGTGGGCCATGTATCTGGGTGTGGCCGACAAGGCAGGCATAGGCTGGGACAGGATCGGGGGCACAATCCAGAACGACATGCTGAAGGAGTTCATCGCCCAGAAGACATTTATGCTGCCCCCCGAGCCATCCATTAGACTGATAAGCGATGCCATTGAGTTCGGCACCCGGCACGTCCCTATGTGGAACCCTATCAGCATCAGCGGTTATCACATCCGGGAGGCTGGCTCCACAGCTGTCCAGGAGTTGGCCTTCACGCTGGCCGACGGCATCGCCTATGTCGAGGACGTCCTGGAGAGGAAGAAGCTGGATGTCGATGCCTTCGCACCCCGCCTTTCCTTCTTCTTCAACTCCCATGTCGATTTCTTCGAGGAAATAGCCAAGTTCCGGACTGCCCGGAGGATGTGGGCCAGGATCATGAGAGACAGGTTCAAGGCCAAGAATCCCCGCTCCTGGTGGATGCGGTTCCATACTCAGACCGCCGGGTGCTCTCTCACCGCGCAGCAGCCCTACAACAACATTGTCAGGACCGCCACCCAGGCTCTGGCTGCGGTCCTGGGCGGGACACAGTCGCTCCACACCAACGCTCTGGACGAGACGCTTGCCCTGCCCTCTGAGTTCGCTGCGACCATCGCCCTGCGGACCCAGCAAATCCTGGCCGACGAGACGGGCGTCGCCAACACCATAGACCCCCTGGCCGGATCATACTTCGTAGAGTCCCTGACCGATGAACTGGAGGAGAAGGCCTGGGAGTACATCAACAGGATAGATGAGATGGGAGGCATGCTGGCCGCCATTGACAGAGGTTTCCCGCAGACGGAGATCGCCGACGCAGCCTACCATTACCAGAAGAGAGTGGACGACAAAGAGAATATCGTGGTCGGCGTCAACAAATACGTTGCCACCGAACAGGCGCCCACCGAAATACTCAAGCTGGATGACAGGGTTGAGGAAGAGCAGATCGCCAGGTTGAACGAGGTGAAGAGGACACGGGACAACCGCCGGGTGACCCAGACCTTGAACGATCTGCGGGCCGCTTCCGCCACCGACGAAAACCTGGTGCCTTACGTGATAGCGGCGGTCAAGGAGTACGCTACCGAGCAGGAGATCTGCGATATCTGGAGAGGCATCTTCGGCGAGTATCGGGACCCGGGCTACTATTAGGTCGTGAGACGGCCGGGTCTAGTTCCCTCTCCCTTGACGGGAGAGGGTTAGGGTGAGGGTGACTGGGGTTCCCTATCCCTTGACGGGAGAGGGTCAGGGTGAGGGTGACAACGAGGGTGAGTTCACCCCGTAGTGGCCGGGCTTGTCCCCGCCTGAACCGCCGTAACCTGAAAGCGAAGGTGACGAAATGGCAGATTTAGAGAGAAAGATGAAAGTCCTTGTGGCCAAGCCCGGCCTGGACGGACATGACCGCGGGGCCAGAGTCATAGCCCGGGCATTCCGTGATGCCGGCTTCGAGGTCGTCTATACCGGCCTGCATCAGACGCCGGAGCAGATCGTCGCCGCCGCCTTACAGGAGGACGTCGACCTCGTCGGGCTCAGCTGCCTCTCCGGGGCCCACATGTACCTGTTCGGCCGGGTGATCGAGCTGCTAAAGGAGAACAAGCTGGAGGACGTGCAGGTCATCGGCGGCGGGATCATCCCGGAGGAAGACATTCCCAAGCTCAAAGAACTGGGCATAAAAGAGGTGTTCCTGCCCGGTGCGTCCCTTCACGACATAACAACCTGGGTCAGGGACAACGTAAAGCCATGTAGCTGAGGCCCCCCTCGACCCCGGCCCTGTTCCTTTCCATTGCATGCCGGATCTACAACCCTTCTTCGGCAGCGGGCTTAACCGGTCAGGTGCCCCGAAGTGGAAGAGGGCGCCATTGAAACAGGAGATTGAGACAAGTATACTGCGGGTGCGCGTACTCGAAGACCGATATGTCCCGACCATACCGGTGAACGGGGAGCGCGTAACGCTATGCGGCTATTTGACCCGAGGTTCAGGCGGTTCACCGGGCGCTACGTGCTGCAGAGCCTTATGGCAGCCGTGGTGCTGTTCGTCATATTAGCTATCCTGGAAACGGGAGCGCACCTGATCGTGATCGCTGCAATAGGCTCCAGTACATTCATAGTTTTTACAATGCCTCATATAAGACAGGCCTACCCGCGTTCTCTGGTTGGCGGTCATCTGGTAGGCCTGTTCAGCGGGGCTGCCTGCTATATACCGTTCTTCTGGCTCTTTCCGCAGCAACGGTTGATACCGGATACATTGGTGGTTGTACTCACCGGTGCCCTGGCGGTGGGACTCGCGATCTTTTTGATGACAATTACCAATACCGAGCACGCTCCGGCGGCAGGTACAGCTCTGGGTATCGTCCTACAAGGGCTTACGTGGACCGGGGTCCTTTTTGTGGTAGCCTCGGCTGTTGGGCTCTCGCTGGCCAGGTGGCTGCTGAGAGGTTGGTTACGGAACCTGGTATAGCGCATCAGCCCGGCCGTATGGCCGCGCACCTGTAGCAGACGACAGATAATTCACAAGGAGGCAAACTATGAAAACGGCAACGGACTACCTCTGGTTCAACACCGAGCACCATCGCGAGTTCATCAATATCACCGACAGGGTTGAGCAACTGGTGAAGACCAGCGGCATCAAGGAAGGCTTTGTTCTCGTCTCGGCCATGCATATCACCGCCGGGGTATACGTTAACGATGCCGAACCGGGCCTGATCGCCGACATCGACGAGTGGTTGGAGAAGCTGGCGCCATACCGGCCGGACTATCGTCACCATGCCACGGGCGAGAGCAACGGTGATGCTCATCTGAAGAGCCTGCTCATCCATCACGAGGTAATGGTGCCTGTAACCGACGGCAGCCTCGATCTCGGCCCGTGGCAGCAGGTCTACTACGCCGAGTTCGACGGCCAGAGGAAGAAGCGCGTCATCATCAAAGCGATGGGCGACTAAGGCACTGATCCGGGAATCACGCCTCTCGCAGGGTAGCTGATTATAGCGCCTCTGCTACTGATCGGTGTTGGTGTGATGCGCCGTGGCGGAGTCGGTCCCTCTCGAACCCGTATCGGCCTCTCGGCATGGTTGTCGGGCGTCTCCCTTCGTTCTGGTTTACCAACTACGGGATTTAAGATAAAATAGACGCGGGCTTGCGGGAGTAACTCAGTGGTAGAGTTCCTGCCTTCCAAGCAGGGTGTCGCGGGTTCGAGTCCCGTCTCCCGCTCCATCGAAGTTCAACTGCCGTGGACGGCGGAACGTCGCGCGGCTCGAACGAGGGGCTCGTAGCTCAGTGGCAGAGCGGCCG
>PWRA01000162.1 GCA_003556385.1 Dehalococcoidia bacterium
CGTAGAGGATGCCCAGGCCATCCTTCCCGGTGACGGTCAGACCCCAGGTGATCGGTCCCGTCACCTGCCCCTTGACCATCCGGCTGCCGGCCGCCCAAGAGAGGAAGGCAGGCAATCCGGCGGCATACCGGGCCGAGACCTCATACCCGCGGACGTTATCCTCATCAGAGTCGATATAGATTTGCTCAAGCTCGCTGCCGAAGTCCGGCGACTCCTCGATGCGGATTCTGTCTCCATCGATGACTATCCCCGGGAAACCCTCGCTGAACTGGATCGCCATCCCTTCATCGCGGGAGCGCCTCGGCAGCTGCGGCCAGGCGGGAATGTGGGGAAGATGCTTCATAACGACCGAGCATGCCTCGTCCGGTTCTGTATGCGGCATGCTGCCGATGGCGGTGGGCAGACAGCCGAATTCACGACCGGCTGCCATTCTGTCCCCCATCCAGATACTTGCCGATCAACAGCCCCAGTTCCTCTTTCTTCTTCTCCGACATGTGTTCTACGTCGGTGGCGATGGCACACGCCAGAGCGTCACCACAATCACAGTCCCTGACCTGGGGTATGGAAGGCAGTAACAGCTTGAGGACGCTCTTCACAGTATCGACCGCCGTCCGGAGGTTGGTCAAGATCATATCGGCGGTCGCCGACTCGTGAACCGGGTGCCAGCAATCATAATCGGTGACGAGAGCCAGGGTGGCATAGCATATCTCCGCCTCCCGGGCCAGTTTTGCCTCGGGCAGAGCCGTCATCCCGATGACCGCCGCTCCCCAGGAGCGGTAGAGCTCGGACTCGGCTCTGGTCGACAGCTGCGGGCCTTCCATGACCAGATATGTGCCGCCCTTATGCACGCTGGCCCCGACCATCGTGCTCGCCTCATAGGAAATCCGGCTCAGAACGGGACAGAAAGGCTCGCCCATCGAGACATGGGCCACGATCCCGCCGGTAAAGAAGGTGCTGCTTCTCCCCCTGGTGCGGTCGATCAACTGGTCGGGAATGACGATATCCGCCGGCTCAATGTTCTCCTTCAGGCTACCCACGGCGCCCACAGAGACGATCCTCTCGACCCCCAGCGATCTAAGGGCATAGATATTCGCCTTCGCCGGCAGCTCTCCGGGACCGATCCGGTGTCCCTCGCCATGCCTGGGGAGAAAGGCGACCCGCACTCCCTCAAGACTGCCGAGGAAGATGGCGTCGCTGGGGTCTCCGAACGGCGTGCTCACGCGGACGGGCTCCACCTCCGTCATCCCCTCCATCTTATAGAGCCCGCTGCCTCCGATGATCGCTATTCTGGCTTCAGGCATTGCATGTGCTCCCTGCTGGTCCTGTCCGGCATTATAACACAGGAGAGCCGTAGGGCCGCGAGAAGACGCCGACAGACAGTCGGAGTGAAGGATGGAGGTCTCGATCTTTGCTGTGACTACTGTATTTGATTATTACCTCTAAGGACAATGTCTTGAACAGCCGGTCGGTTTTCGGGTATCATACCCTGGCCGACGGCTTAGAAAAGGCAATGCGAAATATAACCGCCGGGAAGGGAGGCTAATTTATGGCACAGAAGGTAGACGTCGCCCTGGTCGACAGAGTGAAAGCCCAGCTCTCGAACCTGGTATCCGAGACCAGGGGCAGGCTAAAGGACTGCTCCTACATCGATCTCAGAATCGGAGTCGGTGAGGGACAGCGGGCAGTTGCTCAGGATGGAATGAGAAAATTCAGCCTCGGGGACTACAGGCTGTCCTACGGCCTGAGGGTGATCGCCGGCCGGGACATAAGCGCTGCCGGTTATTTCGGCCAGAGCCTGGGATCGGCAGATGTGGACAATCTTCCCCGCGTGATCCTGGAGGGTGTGCAGCAGGCCTATGAAAGGGCGATGGCCAACTCCGCTCTCAAAGGCGACAGAAAGAGCCGCTGGGAATCCCTGGGGAATCCCCTGCAAAATACGGAACTGGCACCGATCGACGTGCGTGAGGATACCATCCCCGCCGTCTGTAAGATCAACCCGGTCGATGTCCCGCTGGAGGAAGTGAGCAGGCTTACCCAGGAAGTATCCAGGGCGGTAGCATCTTCTGACCCGAGGGTCAAGGTGAACCAGGCCATGGTGGAGACTTCGCTCATTCGGGAGCTCATCGTCAGTTCGGAAGGGGCGAGTATCGACCGGACCTATGCTCTAACACAGGCGCTCTGCGCCGTGGTGGCCATCGGCAATAGCGGGGCCCAGCAAAGCCACTACGATTGTCTCGGACACCAGCGGGGGTGGGAGATCATAACCGAGGGGATCGACGAAGAGCTGATCAAGTCAAAGCCCCTCATGCAGTTCGCTCTGGACCTGGCCGCCGATAACGTTGCGCTCTCCGAAGCCAGGCCGTGCCCGTCTTCAGACAAGGACGTTATAGCGGTGACCGATCCCCACTATAATACGCTACTCGTCCACGAGATCGTCGGCCATCCTACCGAACTCGACCGGGCCCTCAAACTGGAAACAGCCTATGCCGGCAGAAGCTGGTTATTGAGGAACCTCAAGGAGAACATGCTGGGCCAGCCGATCGCTTCACCCCTCGTCTCGGCGTATTCCGATCCCCTGCTGCCCGGTTTCGGTCACTACGAGTACGACGATGAGGCTACACCGGGAAGAAGGGTGATGCTGATCGACAAAGGAGTCTTCTCCGGGTTCATGAACTCCCGGCAAACTGCGGCCACGCTCGGGGTCAGTCCCAATGGCCATTTCAAAGCCACCGATGCATCGCTGGTTCCCCTGATCAGAATGTCGACGACAGTGTTCGGGGCAGGGCAGCAGGACCCGCAGGAGATGATAAGGGAGGTCGACCACGGATACTACCTGGTCGGCCATCGAATCCCGTCTATTTCAGAGAGCAGAGAGAACTTCCGGATCACAGCCAGGAAGGTGTTCGAGATAAAGAACGGTCAAGTGGGGGAGATGTTCCGGGATGGGGGGATAATGGCCAATACCAGGGACTACCTGATGTCGATCGATGCTGTAGGAAACGACCTCAGGATATACCCGGTATTCAACTGCGGCAAGGGCCAGCCGATGCAGGCAAAGAAGCTGGGTAACGGGGGCCCCACGCTGAGAGGATATGCCAGGCTTGTAGGAGGGACAAAGTGAAAGAGCTCAGGGAACTAGAACAATCGGTGGAAGGGGCGATCGCCTTCCTGAAGACGCAGCCCGAGATCAAGTCGGCCCAGGCATTCGCTTCCGCCAATAACCGCATGTGGACAAGGCTGAACTATACCTCGCACATTCCCTGCAACGGTGTTGAAGAGGCGAAGTCCACGATCGACTACGGGATCGGGGTCCAGGTGGTTTTCGACGGCCCCGAGGGCAACAGGGTCGGTTTCGGCTCGGAGGAAAGAGACCTCTCACTGGAGGGCGTAAAGCTGGCGCTGGAGAAGGCCAGGCAGGGCGCGCTGGTCGATCCCGAGTTCCGGTGCCTGCCGCAGCCGACCGGCGAGAAGAGGAGCCTCTTTGCCTACCACGACCCGATGGTCATGGGCATCACCGACCAGGCCCTGGTGGAGGGGGGTTGGAAGATTCTGGACGGGGCGATATGGTCGTTCCTGGGCTCCGACAAGCTCAGAGACATGGCTCCCGGCGGAGCGTTGCATGCCCTGGGACTGACGGTAGGCGGTGATCTGACCGTATTGCAGGAGAGAATGGCCGTCGGCTCCTACGAAATGCCCGAAGTACAGAGCGACGAGTCGGCAGCTATCCTGGCCCATGTCACCAGCATGGTGGAGAAGGCCGAGGCCAAGGGGAGCGGTTACTCGGTACATCTGAAGCTCCGTGAACTGGACGATGGAGCGGGAAGCGAGGCGGCCGAGAACGCGATAAGCTCGCTGGGCGGGATCCGGGTGCCATCGGGGGACTACCCGGTTATTCTGGGCCCACAGCCGATCGGAGAACTGCTCAGTCACCTGGTTATCCCGTCGTGCTCCGCCGGCTCGTTTTACGCGCGGCAATCATGCTTCCTGGGCAAGCTGGGCAAGCAGGTGGCCTCAGATATGGTAACCATCACCGACAAGGGCAACGGTCCCGGGCTGATCGGTTCCAAGGGCATCACCTGCGAAGGTCTGCCGACCGGTGAGACCACCCTGATCAAGAACGGGGTGCTCAACGGTCTGCTGAGCGACTGGTACGAGTATCAGCGAATGCTGCACGATCCAGCTGCCGGAGAGAAACTGGGAGCCAGGCCTGAGGATGTGGCGCCGGCCCTGGTACCCAAGAACGGTTTTCGATTCGCCCGCGGCGGTGGCAGGAACTTCAATGTGAGACCGCACGCCTCCGCCACCAACGTCGTCTTCGAGTCGCCCTCAAGCGGCGACCTGGGAGCCTTGATCAAGGAGATCAAGAGAGGAATCCTGGTGGGCAGGCTCTGGTATACCTACCCGATTCACGGCCTGAGGGCCGGCGACTTCACAAGCACGCTCACCGCAGATTCCTACTTCATCGAGGACGGTGAGATCAAGGCGCCGGTAAAGGTCAACACGCTCAGGATCAATGACAATATCGCGAATATCCTGATGGGTATCCGGGGGATGACGGCTGAGACGCGGCCGACCATACTATGGGCTGCCGACCAGATCGTATACGCTCCATTAGGGCTGATGGTCGACAAAGTCCATTTCGAGGGCATAGCCGAGTTCATGGAAGCGGCCTACTGACGTGTGTGCCGTTGTGACGCGCCGCCGGGTCCCGTTTGAGACCGGCCCGCGTCGATACGCGGCAAATTGACAAACTATCGTGCATCGGCTATTATCGGGGCTGAGGGCGATGACCGATGAGGAAGGATCCCGGAGGGATGTCGGGTCTTTGACGTGTCACCCAAGGGAATCAGGAATCGTTTGCGGGGCGGACACCGGTATATTGATAGCCGGTATGGTGTCGCCATCAATGCCGCGACTACGGTAAACAGGGAGCTCCAGGTACTGGAGGTCCCTGATTTTTCGTTGACAGACAGGAGGCCGGAGTGAACAAGTTTGAGCAGGTACTAATAGAATACCTGGAGTCGAAGCACAAGTTTGCCCAGATGGTCCTGTGGAATGATGAGAAGCTGGGTCTGGAAGGCAGTATCATCATCGACGATACCACGCTGGGTCCGGGTCTGGGCGGCACGCGGTGGTGTGCCTATCCTACCAGGACGGAAGCGCTTGTCGATAACAGCCGGCTGGCCCGGGATATGACCTACAAGCTGGCCCTGGCTCTGGGAGAGGATAGCGAGCTGGTGAAAGCCGGCGTCAGCTTTGGCGGTGGCAAGGCGGTGCTCAGGGGCGAGCCGACCCAGGACAAGGGCAAACGAAAGGAACAGCTACACGCTTACGCTGCGCTGGTGGACAGTATCGGCGGCCGGTTCGTCACTTCGATAGACGTGGGCACCTCTGTTGACGATGTGATAACGATGAGAGAAGTGACCAGATGGGTAATGGGACTGCCTCAGGAAATGGGCGGGAGCGGCGACCCTTCACCCGTAACGGCGATGGGCGTAGTCTGGGGGTTGAAGGCCTGCCTGGAGGCGGTGTACGACACGGCCTCCTTCAAGGACAGGACGATCGCCATTCAGGGCATCGCCGGAAAGGTAGGCGCCACCCTGGCCAGAACGCTGGCCGCGGAAGGCGCCATTATCGTGGGTTGCGACATTCACGATGCGGCCGCACAGGAGATAGCCCGGGAGATCGGCGCGAAGCTGGTCCCGCCGGACGAGATATACGAACAGAAATGTGACGTCTTCTCCGCCAATGCCTTTGGCGGCGTGCTGAACGATGATACCATCCCCAGGCTCAGGTGCCGCATCGTGGCCGGAGCAGCGAACAACCAGTTGTGGGAACCATTAAGGCATGCCGCAATGCTACAGGAGAGGGGGATCCTGCATGCCCCTGAGTTCTGGATCAACGGCGGAGGGGTGATAAACGTTGCCCATGAATTCCACCCCGAAGGATACTCCCAGGAAAGGGCGCTTGCCGACGTGAGGAGGATCTACGATCGGGGCAAAGAGATGATCGAGATCTCGCACAAAGAGAAGATGCCCCTGTACATGGCGACGATCAGGCTGGCTGAAGACAGGATTCGCAGAGCCAAAGCGGAGGCAAAGCCGGCGAACTAGCATGATTGAAGTCAGGATCCACGGTCGGGGTGGACAGGGTGCGGTCGTTGCCGCTGAGTTGCTGGCCTCGGCTTTTTTCAGGGAAGGCAAATACGTTCAATCATTCCCCACGTTCGGCCCGGAGCGGCGTGCCGCGCCGGTGGCCGCCTTCGTCAGGGTGGATGAAGAGCCGATCAAGCTGAGGTGCGAGATATACAACCCGGACCACCTGATAGTGCTGGACGCCTCGCTGGTCCGCGCGATAGATATCACCGCCGGCGTGAAGGAAGGCGGCTGGGTCGTGATCAACAGCGGCAAGCCGCCGGAGTCCTTCGACCTGGGTGACAGGTTCCGGGTGGTCACAGTTGACGCTGGAGCGGTCGCGGTGAAGCACAAGCTGGGAAGCAGGACGCAGCCCATTGCCAATACGGCGATACTGGGCTCCTTTGCCAGGATCACCGGGCTGGTGGGCATCGACGCCGTCGTCGGGGCAATTGAAGAGATGGTCTCGACCAAGAAGGAGGAAAACGTTGCCGCTGCGAGGGAAACCTACGACAGAAGCTGAGAAGATCGTCTTCAGGCACGAGGCAGAGCTGCCCCCGATGACGAGGTCTATGGGGACGGTGTTGATCAACAAGACCGGCTCCTGGAGGTATCTCCGCCCCGTATATGAGGAGAAGACGCCGCCGTGTCGCGACGCCTGCCCGGCCGGCATCGACATTCAGGGCTTCGTGGACATGCTAGCCAGGGGCGAGCCCCTGGAGGCGTGGAGGCTGATCAGGGAGAGCAGTCCTCTGCCCGGAGTCTGCGGCCGGGTCTGTCCGCATCCCTGCGAACGGTCATGCAACCGCGGCGAGTTTGACGAAGCCATATCCATCCATGCCCTGGAAAGACTGGCGGCCGATCGCGCCCTCAACGAAGGCGTAGGCGAAGAACCGCGTGCGCCGAAGGAGGAAGAGAGGGTGGCCATTATCGGTTCCGGACCGGCCGGGCTGTCCTGTGCGCACTTCCTGGGCCGGGAAGGTTATGGGGTCACGGTCTTCGAGGCCCTGCCCCGTCCCGGCGGGATGCTCAGGGTCGGCATACCGGAGTACCGTCTGCCGCGCACGGTCCTGGACAAGGAGATCGCCGACATCGAGGCGCTGGGAGTCTCGTTCCAGACCGGTGCCAGGATCGGGGACATAGGCGAGCTAGCCGACTATGATGCCATATTCGTGGCAACCGGCGCCCACAAGAGCCGGTCGCTGAACATACCGGGAGAGGACGCGGCGGGCGTGATCCCGGGCGTGGAATTCCTGAAGAACCTGAACCTGGGTGGCAAGAACCAGGCCGGGGAGAGGGTCCTCGTCGTCGGCGGCGGCAATACCGCCATCGATGCCGCCCGGTCGGCCCTCCGGCTCGGTGCCCGGACCACCATAGTCTACCGCCGCACAAGAGAGGAGATGCCGGCCATCGAGGAAGAGATCGAGGCCGCCCTCGCCGAGGGAGTCGATATACTCTACCTGGCAACCCCCAGGATGGCCCTGGTAAAGGACGGCCGGGTGGCACAGGTCGGGCTCATCAAGACAGAGCTGGCGGAACCGGATGAAACGGGCCGAAGACGGCCGGTGGAGGTCGCCGGCTCGGAGTTCATGATCGAGGCCGACACGGTGATTACCGCCCTCGGTGAAGCACCGGACCTGTCCTTCCTTCCGGAGCACGCAGGGCTTTCCGAAGAGCCGCGCGAGATTGACGGAACGCCCGTCTTCGGCGGTGGCGACGCCTTTACCGGCGCCGGCACCGTGGTGCATGCCATAGCATCGGGCAGGCGGGGGGCACGGGCCATCATCAGCCGCCTGGCGGGCGCCGGCGTTGCGCATGAACCGCCCGGGCCGGTAGTGCCCTTCGAGAGCGTAAACACCGCCTGTTTCGCCAGGCAGCCCGCGGTCAGGATGCCCGAGGTGCCGGTCGCGGAAAGAGTGTCCGGCTTTGCCGAGGTCAACCGCGGTCTGCCGCTGACGGACGGTTTGGAGGAGGCAAAGAGGTGTTTTTCCTGCGGCGTGTGTAACCTGTGCGACAACTGCCTCATCTTCTGCCCCGACATAGCGGTTATCAGGCTGAACGATAGCTATGAGATCGACTATGATTACTGCAAGGGTTGCGGCATCTGCGCGGTGGAGTGCCCGGGGAACGTCATCTCGCTGGTGGAGGAGGAACGATGAAGAAGGTAATCACGGGAAACCATGCCGTCTCATACGGGGCCATGCTTGCCCGCGCTCAGGTAATAGCGGCCTACCCCATAACGCCGCAGACGACGATAGTCGAGCACCTGGCCGATTTCACCGCCGACGGGCAGCTGGATGCCAGGTTCATCAATGTCGAGTCGGAGCACTCGGCGATGGCCGCCTCGGTCGGCGCTTCGGCGGCGGGCGCCCGGGCGTTTACGGCCAGTTCTTCACACGGCCTGGCGCTGATGCACGAGATGCTCCACGTAGCTGCCGGCAGCCGGCTGCCGATAGTGATGGCCAACGTCAACCGGGCCCTGGGCACGAACTGGAATCTGTGGGCCGACCAGACCGACAGTCTCTCCCAGAGGGATACCGGCTGGCTCCAGTTCTACTGCGAGAGCAACCAGGAGGCGCTGGACACCGTGATCCAGGCCTACAGGGTATCGGAACAGGTACTGGTACCCAGCATGATCTGCCTGGACGCCTTCTTCATCTCGCACACCGCCGAGATCGTGGACATCCCGGACAAAGCGCTGGTCGACTCCTATTTGCCGGAGTGCAACCTGGTGTACAGGCTCGACCCTGCCAATCCCTGCACCCTCTACGGGGTTACCTCCGCGGAGTTCTACTACGAGTTCCGTTACAAGCTGCACAAGGCGATGGAGGACGCCATCAGGGTCGCGAGGGAGGCGGACGACGAGTTTAGAGAGATGTTCGGTCGCAGTTACGGCCTGGTGGAGCAATACCGGATGGAAGACGCGGAGCTGGTCCTGGTCACCTCGGGCACGGCCGCCAGCACCTCCCGCCTGGTGATCGACGAGTTGCGCGAGAGGGGTGAAAGGGTGGGGATGCTCAGGATAAGGATGTTCCGGCCCTTCCCGGCCGAGGAAATAAGGAACGCCCTGCGGGGGGCACAGCGGGTAGCGGTGATGGACAGGAATATGTCCCCGGGGCAGGGGGGGATCATGGCCCAGGAGCTAAGGTCGGCCCTGTGCAACACGCCGGACAGGCCGCCCGTGTACGGCTTCGTCGTCGGGCTGGGGGGTCGTGACATCACAACGGACGTGGTCCACCGGGTCATAGAGGAAGCCCTGGCCACAGACATTCCCGAGGACATCATCTGGATGGGGGTGAAAGTATGAGCATTGAGATTCCGCGGGAGGAATATCTGTTCTCCGGGCATACCGGTTGTCCCGGGTGCGGCGCGGTGCTGGCCATGCGTCACGTGCTGAAGGGCCTGGGAGATAAGACGGTCGTGGCCATACCGGCCTGCTGCTGGTCCATTATCGCCGGAGCCTTTCCCTACGCCACCCTGAACGTACCGCTGATGCACTGCGCCTTTGAGACGGGGGCGGCCACGGCGGCCGGCATCAAAGCGGCCCTGGAGATAAGGGGCGACACGGAGACAACGGTGCTGGCCTGGGCGGGGGACGGCGGGACTTTCGACATCGGGCTACAGGCCCTGTCCGGCGCGGCCGAGAGGAACGACGACATAATCTTCATCTGCTACGACAACGAAGCGTACATGAACACGGGCATCCAGCGGAGCTCGGCCACCCCCTGGAAGACGTGGACATCCACCACGCCGGCCAACACCCCCAAGGAGACGCCGAAAAAGGACATCGTGGCCACCATGATGGCCCACCACATTCCGTATATCGCCACCGGGTCGGTGGCCTATCCGGCCGACCTAATCGCCAAGGTGAGGAAGGCGAAGGAGATCAGGGGGACCAAGTTCATCCACATCCTGATACCCTGTCCGCCGGGCTGGAGGCACCCCTCGGAGCTAACCATCAAGATAGCCAGGCTGGCCGTTCTGAGCCGGGTGTTCCCCCTGTACGAGATCGAGGACGGGAACCATCGCGTCACGGTCGAGCCCGACGACACGCGGGTCAGCGAGTATCTAAAGCTCCAGGGCCGCTTCCGGCACCTGGACGAGACGGATATAGAGGTGATCCAGGCCAACGTGGACCGGGAGTGGTCCCGGATCGAATGCCTGTCGGCGTGAGGGGGATTGCCGTCGGCGACCAGCGAGGCGCTCGGGTCATCGCGAGCCCCGACTTGTCGGGGCGTGGCGATCTCTGATGAGGGCCTGCGGTGTTTCGAGATTGCCGCGCTTCGCTCGCAACGACTCCGTCGGATTCCTTCGTCCCGACTGCGTCGCGACTAGCAATCACGAAGGCGGTGCGATTCTCTTTGGCCTTTGGATTTTGAGCTTTGTTTGGCATTTGAGCTTTGGCATTTGTCATTCCGCTCATCCTCCCTGCAGTGTAGAGAGGGACTAAGGCCCCGGCTCTGGTGGGTGTGCTCAATGGAACCGGCAGGAGTTACGAGGCCCGTCCGGGCTTTGCACTCCGGCATTGTAGAGGATAAGATAGGGGCCGCTGCTTCAGCAGCGGCCCCTCCATCAGGTTCAGTCCGTCTAGTCTTCGGGCTCCGAGTACCGGTAGCGGCCGTCTTCATCGCGCGATACCCCATCGATGGCCAGCATCGCTTGCTCGATGGCGGCATCGGCCCGGGCGAAATCGTATTCGTAATAGGCTTCGATGGGCGCAATGATGTCAGCGTAGTAGCGGGCATGGTCGGGGAAGGCCGTCCCGAGCACGGTCCACTTCGCACTCCCCATGCCACCCAGGTGCTCATCAACGATGTAGTCGCGGTCGATCGCCCAGTTCATCGCCTCCCGAATCTCGGGGATGGCAAACGGGTTCAACCGTCCGTCTACAAAGAACGGCTCCTTCGTGTCGGGGTTCCTGTACGTGTTAAACCTCAGATCCCGGTACGCACCGTAGTTGAGCCTGTACTGAAGGTCGGGGTCTGTTTCAATGGTATCGTAGAGCTCGAGATCGGTGACGGCAGCAGCGTACAGGTCGATGTCGTTGGCCGCCAGCTTGAGGATGGCCTTGGCATGGTCCGGCTCGGCCGTGACAACCACTTCGTCCACCCAGGCGCCTGTGTGCGCGGGGACGTCGACGGGCCCCGGCTCCACAAAGAACAACCATCTCCCGGCATCGTCAGGGTAATCGGCGAACCGCTCCATGACGATGATCTTCGCCACCGGATACGTCTCCGTGAGGAGGTAAGGGCCGTTGCCGACCCAGAAGTGACCCCATTCGTCGTGGAACTCCTCCAGGTTCTGCCAGCGCTCCGCAATTTCCCAATCCAGCAAGTCGCTGCCGTCGGCGAAGTATCCGGCATAGAATTCACGTATGGCATCCTCGTAAGGAATGTAGCTGTGGTCGGCAGCCCAGTCCAGGCACTCCTTCAGTACGGGAAGACTGTCCCCCTTGGTATAGTCCATCCATTGCACGTTGAACTCATCGGATTTGTCCTTGGAGAAGGCCATTCTCGCAATATCCGTCGGAAAGCCATCGAGTCTGGGCCAGTGCTCAGCAAGCCAGCCGACCGTGATCATGTGCCAGAAGCCGGTCCAATCGTAAGTGCCATAACGCGGGAACCAGTTCGACTCATTGACCATCCGCTCTGCGTCAAGATGCCACGCATCGGAGTAGGTCTCAATCACCAGCGGGGCTGTTTCAATGATCTTCACTCCCTTGAACCTATCCAGCCAGAGTTCCAGGGAGGCCTGCTCGGCCCCGTCGAAGATGGGACTGTCCTCCTTCCCGCGGTCGAAGGTCATGATCATGCTCATGAGGAAGTCGGCCATGGACAGGGTGCTCCCGTCATGGAGCGGTATGTCGAACAGGTCCGCCGGGTATTCCACGCGCACCTTCGTCAGGGCCACCGGGTCGAACTCCTCGTCATAGTATTCAGAACCCGTATCCAGCTTCTCACCCACGGTGATGAACTGCTGTGCCTCGGCATCCCAGTCCGCCCAGGCAGTGTGTGGGGTCTGTATCGGATCGTCGGCAGCGGTTAGCGTTAACCAGGGAAGGCTGCTCACCACCGGCAGAGCCCCATCGGCCCAAACGTCGGCCGACTCCACGCGGTGAGGCCAGAACAGGCCGCCCTCCTCACCCTCACGGGGATCGGGCAAGCAGCCGGCATCGCCCAGGGCGCGGCCGGTAATGAACAGGTCATAGGCAAACGCTGAACCCTCCACCGGATTCCAGGGGTGCATCATCAGACCGGGCTGCTCGACTTTGAGCCTCGTCGTCCCGTCCGGCACCCGGGGCACACCTTCATCATGGAAGTGGACGGTGTGTACCCAGTTCGGATCGCCAATGCCACCGGCAGCATCCACAGCCACCGCCACTTCACTACGGAACGGGCCGGCGCCCGCCACATCCACGGTCCAGATGCAGTTGGAGAACCTCATCGCCTCCCACAGCACGATCTCGAACAGCTCTTCCCGCTCCGCCATGTCGGAAAAATCCCCGAACCGGAGGGCCCTCGACGCATCATCGAACTCCGGAAACTCGGCGAGCTGCTCCGACAGGATTCCCCACAACGGATACGGCATGATCCGGTGGGTGTACAGCCAGTCGAAGGCGTCGCCCTGGTCCCTGGGAATCGAAGGAGACAGCCAGCCACCTGTGTAGACACTCATGGCCCCTTGACCCGGCGGAGTGTCCTGCCACAATGCCCTCGCCTCGTCACCTTCTCTGACCAGACGCACAACCCGGAAGCCGATCTCCTCCAACTGGTCGGCCACGTAGTGTCCGGCGTCGGGATAAGGGGAGAGGTCACTACGGATGACCACAGTCAGTTCCACCGGATCGCCCTCGGGCGGTCCCGGAGTACGACCCGGACCCACCGTAGCTATCAGGACGATCACTAAAGCGATTCCCGCCGCTGCAAATATTAGGCGCTTCTTCGACATGCTCCTAGCCTCCTGTAACTGTGTACTCGCCACTCAACGGGCGACGGTAATTATCGCACAACTCACGTGTCCTTTCAAACGCGACTACCGACAGCCAGCACAGACCAGGTCCACAGGCCGAACCAACGTGCGAAGCTATACTGCGCAGCCCGGTGGCAGCTCGAAACGCGAGGGTTCGGGACGCCGGAAAACGGCCGTCACATGCCGATGCCGGCGGGCGTACTCCTCCGCCGGAATCACCTCCCGGCGCGAACCCGCGCTATACCTATGAATCCCAGGAGAAGGCCCGCGGTCGATGAGGCGAACGATATGAAGTTCAGGAATAAGGTCGACTCAAGCAGACCGAGGACTATCATAAAGGGCAGGATAACGCCGATGATAAGGAGGATGAAAGCCGCCAAGATCATCTTCAGACCGGTTGTCATTCTACAGTCACCTCCATGAATCCCAGGTCAATTTTAGCCTCCATGGACCACCTCGGCAAGTCGAAACGCGCCGGGTTCCCTGTGATGCCGAGCGTAGTGGAGATGGCAGGGCCCGTTGCGTACGCCGTGTGAAGAATGTCAGGACCCACGATGACAACGGCAGCATCCTTTCTTTGTCTTCTCATCGGAGTTTCGGTCGCTTGACATTGTCCGGAACCTAAATGCCGGAAGTCAGGGTTTGCCCGTCATGGCCCGGGCATTGTAAAACAAGGCGGCGTTATCGTTTCTCTGGCAAACCGCCGTCTTTGTAGAGCCAGCACTCCACGAGATGCCCGGGGCAGGGCTCGAACGCCGGGGGCTCCTCCGTATCGCACAGGCCCGTCATGATGTGCGGGCAGCGCGGGTGAAACCGGCAGCCCGGGGGAGGATGGACCAGGCTGGGGGGTTCCCCGGCCGGAACGTCCCTGATCTGGGTCAGGTTCTCAGGCTCGGGGTCAGGAATGGAGTGAAGCAGCGCCTGCGTGTAAGGATGGAGCGGGTTACTTATGACCTCATTCACTTCGGTCATCTCCACCAGCTTTGCCGCATACATGACAAAGACCCGCTCCGAGAAGTAGCGCACCGAGGACAGGTCGTGGGTGATGTAGATCACGCTCAGGTCGTAGTCCCTCTGTATCTTCCTCATCAACTCCAGGATCTCCACCCGCACCGAGGCGTCGAGCATGGAAACCGGCTCGTCGGCCACGATCAGCATGGGACGCAGTATCAGGGCCCTGGCGACCACCAGGCGCTGCTGCTGCCCTCCGGAGAGCATGTGTGGATACTTGTTGAGGAAGTCCTCAACCGGGGTCAGCCTCACCTCCTCCAGCGCCTCGCGAATACGCGGCATGTGTTCCCCTCGCTTCACCTTGTTGATGATCAGGGGCTCCCTGAGAATGCGGTAGACGGTCATGAATGGGGCGAGCGCCCCGTAGGGGTCCTGCTGGACGAAACCGACCTGCCAGCGCAGCCAGGTGACGTCACTGTCCTTCGTGAAGTCCAGCTTCCTGCCACCGAAGATGATCTCGCCGCCGGTGGGCACGGCCAGTCCCAGTATCGTCCGCAAGAGGGTGGTCTTCCCCGAACCGCTCTCGCCCACGATGGTAATCGCCTGTCCTTTCTGGAGGTCGAAGCTAATCCCGTCCACCGCCCGCACGAACCCCGCGTGCAGAAATCCCCAGCGCTTCAACTCAAACCATACGCGCAGGTCCCTCACCGAGAGGAGCGTCTTGTCCTCCGTCTCGCGATACTTCACCGGAGAAAGCGTCTCTTGCTTCATCTGGTCAACCTTTCTCATACAGCCAGCACTTCACCGATTCCTCTCCGACTCTGAAGAGCGGCGGTTCTTCCTCGCAGCGCTCGAACCGCTTCTCACAGCGGGCGGCGAAGCGACAACCCGTGGGCGGGTTGAGCAGACTGGGCGGCTGACCGGTGATGAACTCCGGCTTCTTCTCCACCCGCAGGGTAGGCACACTGGCCATGAGCTTCTGGGCATAAGGATGGAGGGGGGAGGGATAAAACCGCTGGGCTTTGCTGTGCTCCACCACCTGTCCGGCATACATGCAGAGCACCTCGTCGGCCAGCTCACTCGAGGTGGCGATGTCGTGCGTGATGAGCATGAAGTTGAGGCTGAGGTCCTTCTTGAGCCCCTTGAGCGTGTTCATGATGCTGGCCTGTGTCAGCACGTCCAGCGCCGAAGTCGGTTCATCGAGGATGATCAGGGAAGGGTTGGTTATCAGCGCCATGGCGATGATGGCCCTCTGGCGCATCCCCCCAGAGAGCTCGAAGGGATAGCGTTGCAGGAAATCCGAGGCAATGCCCACGATCCGGAAGACCTCGGCTGCGCGGTCGAATGCCTGCCGCTTAGTCATGTTGTGGTCGAGCAGCAAAGGTTCGGCAACCTGGTGTCCCACTCTGACGACGGGGTTGAGCGAGTTCATCGCCGCCTGTGCGACCATCGAGATCTCCCGCCAGCGTATCTGCCGTCGGAAGCGCTCCTCGCTGAGCTTCATCAGGTCCAGGCCGTTCAGAAGGACACGGCCCTTGTATGTGTGTACGTTGCGCGGCAGGAGCCTCAGGATGGCGCGGGCGAGCGAAGTCTTGCCACACCCGGACTCACCGACTATGGCCATCGACCGGCCCCGCTGGAGCTCGAAGGTGACGTCCTCCACCGCCCGCACGATGCCGGCGGTGGCATGGAAGTACAGGAACAAGTCTTCGACCCGGAGAAGCGGTCCATCGGTTGCCGGCGGAGTCCGCCGCATTTCGGTAGCCGTATTCGCGCGTTGCTTCATAATCCGCGGTTACACCGTCCTCAACCGGGGGTTGACGACGCGGTCCAGGGAGAAACCGAGAAGAGCGAAGGACAGTCCGATGCCCATGAGAAGGAGCGACGGCAGAACCATCCAGTAGTATTGCCCCATGTACAGGGCATCATTCACACGCGCGTCGTATATGACCTTGCCCCAGGTGGGGAGGGTGGGGTCGCCCAGGCCCAACACCGCCAGCGAGGCCTCCAGGAACACGAATGTCGGGATGGCCATCACAAACTGGGGAAGCAGTACCGGAAGGGTGCGCGGGAGGAGATAACGGAAGACGATGCGCCAGTTTCCTGCTCCATAGGCCTGAGACGCCTCGATATAGGACGCTTCCTTGGCCTGCAGGAACATGGCGCGGTACGTCTTCATGGCTGCGCTAAAGATGTTGAACAGGATGATCAAACCCAGCATAACCCAGAGGCTGCGCGAGTAGAAGTGGGCAAACGCGATCAGGATGGGCAGCATGGGCAGAATCATGTTTAGCTCGGTCAGGCGGTGGAAGAGCGCGTCCACCTTGCCACCCCACCAGGTACCGATGCCGGCCAGGACAAATGTGCTCAACATGGCACCGACGGCGCCGATCACCCCGAAGGCCAGAGCGATCGGCGTACCCCAGAGGAGGGCGACGGTGATGTCGCGCCGCCGGTGGTCGGTGCCGGCCCAGCCCTCCACCTGCCCGTACACCACCAGGTCGGTCGCGCGGAATTCGTCCCCCTCCGCAATCTCGGCCTCTATCAGCAGCCGGTAGTCTCCCCGCAAAATCTCCATTTCGCGGGCCGGCATTTCCAAGTCCTCGGCAAAAAGGCCCACATGGGGATGCGCCCCCAGCTGGCCGCGCAGCACACCATCCTGAGAAATGCGGTAGCCGTGGCCCTCCCCGGCCCGGCGGTCCTCCTGGAGCGTAATCACCTCCCCGTCCGGCCTCAGCCAGTAGAGGGAGATGAACGTGAAACCAGCCTCGAAGCTTGCCTCGGTGAACAAACTGATCTCCTTGGGGAAGCGATCGTAGTCGTAGTTGAAGGGGAGAACGATCTCCACGCGCTGCATACCGTCGCCGATCGGCTCAGCGGTCATTATGGCATCATCGAGACGGATGACCATAGTGCGCGGGAGCCTGTCGCTGGTGAACCAGTCGTGCCATATCGGTGGGGCGCGCCGGGCATTTTCCTGCCACACACCC
>PWRA01000040.1 GCA_003556385.1 Dehalococcoidia bacterium
ATGGTGTCCACAAGGGAGGAAATGCCCAGGCCTGTAATCGACTCCCGGTCATCGCTTGCCCCGAGACTCTGATTGGTCAGCATCACGGTTATCCCCCGGTCCTTGCACATGCTGACCAACCGCATGGCGAACTCAAAGGCCGCCCGGGACGATCCCATCCGCACGAAGGCCGAAATGGCATCGACGACGACGTGGTCCGGCCGGAACTGGTCGATTGCTCCGAAGGTGCGGACCAGGTGCTTCTCTGTTCCGAACGCCTCCGGCATAGCCGTAATCACCTTCAGCTTGCCCGCCTCGATGGCCGGTCGCAGATCGATGCCCGGGCTGAGCATGGTGTCCACCATGGCTTCCTGCGATTCTTCGAAGCCGACGAAAAGCACTCTCTCTCCCCGCGCACAGGCAGCCCTGACAAAGGTGTTGGCAACGGTTGTCTTGCCCGTCCCCGAGGAACCGACGATCAGGATACTCGATCCCTTGCGGTACCCGCCCCCTAGAACAACATCGAGCCCGGCATTCCCGGTCGTCATACGGCCGCCCAGGGGCCTGTGCTGCAGGGCAAACTCGGAGATGGGGATGACATGGACGCCACCCGGCTGGATGACAAAGGGATAGGCATTCCGCCCGAAATCGGAGCCCCGGTATTTGACGACCTGGAGTTCCCGTGCCGAGGCCCACTCGCCCGAGCGCTGCCCGAGCCTGATCACGCAGTCCGCCATATACTCCAGGAACCCGTACCTCCCGGCCGCGTTGTTACCGTCGGACGCCTTCACCGTCAGGATGGCCGTCATGTGGTGAGCGAGCAGCCACTCATGGAGGGCGTACATCTCAGAACGCTCGCGTGCGGGGTCATTGTACAGGCGCAGGAGCACGTCCATGGCGTCCAGCACAATGCGACTTGCACCGAGGGATGTCGATTGCCCCTCGATGATGCTTAGGAGGCCCGAGATACTGAAGTCGCCCGAGACAACCGTTCCCGGGTCCAGATGGGCCTCGATAATGCTCAGCTTGCCGGCCTCCTCCAGTGCCTCGAGGTCCCAGCCGAGCGTCAGGGCGTTGCGCCGTATCGCCTGGCCCTGCTCTTCAAAGGAGACGAACACACCGGCTTGATCGGTTACCGCCCCCCGGTAGAGAAACTCCAGCCCGAGTATACTCTTACCTGTACCCGGCCCGCCCTCGATCAGCGTCGTGCGCCCTTCCGGCAGCCCCCCGGACAGTATCTCGTCGAAACCCGAGATATGCGAGGCGGCCTTTTCAAGTTCCTGGATCTCCCTGTCTGTATTCACTGTGCGGCTCAAGATCAAACCTCCTTAGCACCCGGCGGCCCTCCCCCGGGATGTCAGTTCCTGGCCGGACCGCTCCGTCCGGTGATGTCCTGCATGGCGAGCAGTATCTTCGACTCAGCCTGCTCGTCCATCTGCAGCCTGCGCCCGTTCAGCGCCAGTTTGCGTCGGCCAACCGCCGGGAAATCATGCTCAACCACGTAACCTTCGAAGGTCGAGTTCTCCGGCAATATATTCTCAAGAAGCCTCCGCAGTTCCGGTATGTCCCACTGTCCGCTGCCCAGGTCATAGATCAACCCTCCCTCGGTCTCCTCACGGTCCACCTTGAACGTGCGGCAGAATGCCTGGTTGACAGACTCAACCCTCAGCTTGCCGTCCAACACCACCATCGGCTCGCACATGGTGTCCAGTATGCTGTTGGAGTACGTGAGGGCCCTCTGAAGCTCGTCCGATGCCTCTTTCAGTTCCTCCTGGAGCTGTTTCTGGCCGGTGATATCGATGAAGCTGATCACCACTCCCTGGATGGCGTTCTCCGAGGTGCGGTACGGCAGCATGCGCACCGAGTACCAGAGACCGTCGTTCGCGTGTGCCTCGGTCTCGACCGGAACAAGGTCGTCCAGCACCTTCTTCGCGCCTCCAGCCAGATCGTCGGACTTCATCCGGGAGGTAATATCCGTGATGGGTCTGCCCACGTCGCTGTCACGAAGGTTCAGTACCCTGGCCGTGGCCGGGGTGAACCGCTTGATGGTCAGGTCTCCATCTAGGAAGATAGTGGCGATGTCGGTGCTGTTGAGCAGGTTCCTCATGTCGTCGCCAACGTTAGAGAGCTCCTCTAGCTTCCTGGAATACTCGGCGTTGATCGTGTTCAGTTCCTCGTTCATGGACTGGAGCTCTTCACGTGACGACTCCAACTCCTCGTTGGTGCTGTTCAGTTCCTCATTGGTGGACTGGTGCTCTTCAAGGGTCGACCGCAGCTCTTCGTTGGAGGTCTCCAGTTCCTCGACGGTGCTCTTCAGGTTCTCCTTCGTGAACTGAAGCTCCTGCTCCAGGGCCTTGTAGCGCTCGTCCTCTTCACTCCGATACGACTGCTTTCTCTTCCGCTTTGGCCCGGGCATATCCTCGAACAATATCGCCAGGCGGACGTCCCGATCACGGACCGGTCTCACTGTTATCTTCACCCTGATGGTGGCTCCGTTCGCCTTGACCCTTATACCTTCCCGCACGGTCTCCCGGTCGTCCCTCAGGGCAAGGTGGGTTGCCGTGGCCAGCGGCATCCGGAGGTCCTCCAGCGCCAGCTCCAGCAGTTTGTTGGAAGGCGTTCCTTCCCTGAGCTGAAGGTATTTCCTGGTCTCACCATGCACGTACAGGATATTCAGGTTTCTGTCCACCAGCACCGCCGGAGGCATGGCCTTTAGGAGCGTCCTTTCTACCTCCGTCGCAGGAGCGGGCCTCTCTTCTTTCTCAGTCCGCTGTGCGGCGCCTGCTGCGTGATGGGCATATTCCTCGAAGGAGGGCACCGGCAGCGCTCCATGTCTATCTGCGCGGGCCCTGTAGATCCTCCACTTACGGTCCAGCGTCTCGAACATCTCCTCGTGCGACTCGCCTATCGTTTCAGCAGTACCCATGAACAGGATGCCTCCCTGCCTGAGGCCATAGTGCAGCATCGGCACCACCTTGCTCTGGGTATCGGCATGCAGGTAGATGAGCAGGTTTCGTGCCAGCACCAGGTCCATGTGGGAGAACGGAGGGTCCGTGATGATGTCATGCACGGCGAAGACAAGCCGCTCGCGCAGGTCCCGGTTGACCCGGTAGTGGCCGTCTTCCTTAGTGAAGTACCTCCTCAGACGCTCCTTGCTCACATCAGCCTCGATGCTCTCGGGGTATAGACCTGCCCGCGCGGTATCGATGCCGTTCGCGTCCAGGTCTGTCCCGAAAACGTGGAAAGCATTGTCGCGGTCCAGTTCCCTCAGGCACTCGTCGATGACAATGGCCACCGAATACGCCTCCTCACCGGTCGAGCAGCCTACCGTCCAGGCCCGCACCTCATCGCGCGGCCCTTTCTCCTTGATGAGCGCCTTCAGATGCTTCTTCATTGTCTGGAAGGCCTCGGGGTCCCGGAAGAAGCTGGTGACCTGGATCAGGAAGTCCTTGACCAGCTCCTCGACCTCATCCTGGCTCTCTCTGAGCAGCCGGATATAATCGTCGATCGCGTCGATCCTGTTGATGCCCATGCGCCGTTCGATGCGCCGGTTCACCGTGGAGACCTTGTAGCCGGAGAAGTCCCGCCTGGTGTTCTGCTTGATGATCCTGAATATGGTCTGAAGTGAATCGCTGGATTTTTCAAGTGCCTGGCGCCTTCTCTCCGCCGGCCTCCCGTAAGCCCCTTTCACATACTCTAACAGCTTCTCCGCCATATGCTCGGCGGGGAGGACCATATCGGCTACGCCGGCGTCGATAGCTGACTGGGGCATTCCGGCATAGCCCGCCTGCTCCGGGTCCTGGACGATCACCAGCCCGGTCTGCGCCTTCACCGCCCGCGCGCCGATCGTCCCGTCCGTGCCGGTGCCGGAGAGGATGATGCAGATGGCCCGATCCTTCAGGTCTTCAGCCAGCGAGCGGAAGAACAGGTCGACGCTGTGCCGCACGGCGGAATCGACTTCTTCGCAGAGCTTTATCGTACCGTCGGTGATGGATATCTCCCGGTTCTGGGGGATCATGTAGAGGTGGTTGGGCTCCACCTTGACACCGCCGTCCTTCACCTCGACCACCGGCATCCTGGTCTGTTTCTGGATGAGGCTGACCATATTGGCAACATGGCTGGGCTCGATATGCTGGATGAGGATAAACGCCATGCCGGTGTCCTCCGGCATCCTGTTGAACACGGCCCCGAAGGCCTCCAGCCCGCCGGCGGAGGCGCCTATGCCGATGACCGGGAACTGTTTCGCCGCAGGTCCCTTGCGGGGCTGCTTCCCCGCAGTCTTACCCTCCCTGCCCCCACCAGTCCCCTGCCCCCTCTTGGTTTCTGCCTTCGATCTCCCTCGGGCTCCCATCCGGTGCCTCCTCCGCCGGCCTACCGACCGGGCATCATATCCCCGGCCTAACGCCGCGCGCATCCCGAAGAGCGTCTGCATCAAACCCGCGGAGACTCTCGTCTCGGGGCGCTACGGATCTCCGGGAATCCAGGTGATGACATAACTGTATCCGTTTTGTACTGATCAAGTCAATCGCCGCCGGGCGGGAGGGCCTCTCTTCACAGTAAGTCGCATATCATTCGC
>PWRA01000027.1 GCA_003556385.1 Dehalococcoidia bacterium
AAGGAGGTAAGTGAAAAAGCTCATTTAGCATCCTGTCTATCAGAGGCTTCTAGCCCCTGGACCAGGCGCACGAGCCGCTACTTCGCCCATGAGTATAGCACCTAAATGTTAAAATCCTGTTAAGATTTGATAGGTCTGGTAAATTTTCGACCTTTTTCCCCATTTTCGGCTGCCTCGGCACGGCATATAACTAACGATAGCACCGGCGTTGTGTTACAGCGTACGCGAACTAGCCAAGCCCGGACCGGCGCCCGGTCGCGATTCCGGCCCCGAAAATGGGTGATTTGCCTTAATGCGTTCAGGTCCTACAGCGGACCTTACGACGGTGACCCCCCTGCTTAATCGCATTGGCAACGGCGTTCCTGTCGGGCATAGACCGTGCTATAATGAAAACAGTATCGCCGCCTAGTGCTTCCGGCCCCGAATGCCTCGAACGGGCCTTGACTGAAGAGGTAGCAGACCGGGATCAGGATCTCAACGGGTATTTCGGGTCCGGTTTGGCGGAAAAAGAGATCTCCAACGACATGCTCTCGGCAAGAGCCGAAACAAGAACCATCAAGCCCTGTCCCCGATTACGGGGGGAGGTGGTCCTACCTGGGGACAAGTCCATTTCACACCGGGCGGTCATCCTCAGCAGTTTGGCCAAGGGCACATCAACTGTCGGCAATTTCGCTCCCGGAAGGGATTGCCTGGCAACGATCAGGTGTCTGAAAGCCCTGGGCGTCAAGATCGATAGGAGAGGGACGTGGGACTCTCCGAGTTTATCTGTATCCGGAACAGGCGAAGCAGGACTCACAGAGGCGGCCAATGTGCTTAATGCGCAGGACAGCGCCACCACGATGCGCCTCCTGGGCGGCCTCCTGGCGGCGCAGCCCTTCCTGTCGATCATCACCGGCGATGCCTCTCTTCGGAATCGACCAATGGCCAGGCTGATAGAGCCGCTCAGATTGATGGGCACCGACATTTCGGGAAGAGCAGGAGACTCGCGCGCCCCCCTGGTCATCAAAGGAAGAGGGTTGCACGGCATAGACTATGCGCTACCTGTTCCCAGTGCTCAGATCAAGACGGCGATTCTGCTGGCGGGCCTGTTTGCCCGGGGCGGTACAGCTGTTAGCGGACGGGTCGCTTCCAGAGACCACACCGAGAGACTGCTGACGCTGATGGGGGCCGAGTTGGAGCGCGGGGACGCCCTGATTTCCCTGCGACCTCTGAGCAGACCGCTCTCTCCCGTAATGCTTCACATCCCGGGCGACATCAGTTCGGCGGCCTATTTCCTCGTTGCCGGAGCTGTTCACCCGGACGCCCGAATAGTAATAAGAAATTGCGGGATCAATCCTACACGCACGGGCATAATAGACGTGCTTATCGCTATGGGAGCCCGCCTGAGAGTGTGCAACGAACGGGTTGAAGCGGATGAACCCCTGGCTGATATTGTGATAGAATCTAGCGACCTAAAGGGGATAGAAGTCGGCGGCGACATGATCCCTCGCATCATCGATGAGATTCCTGTACTCGCCGTCGCCGGCTGTGCTGCTAGGGGAAAGACGGTGATAAGGGACGCCGGCGAACTGAGAGTGAAGGAATCGGACAGGATTGCCACTCTTTCTGGTGAACTCTCGCGCCTGGGCGCCAGAGTCGATCCCCTACCAGACGGGATGGTCATCTATGGGGGCACGCCTCTGTCCGGCACACAGGTAGACAGTCACTCTGATCATCGACTGGCCATGAGCCTGGCGGTGGCAGCGCTGATCGCAAGTGGCGAAACCACAATCAAGCACGCTGAGGCGGCCCGGATTTCGTATCCCTCTTTCTGGCAGGCTATGCAGCAGGTATCGTCATAACCAGACGAGGCTAGGAGCTGTACCAGGAGGCAATATGGCTACAGAGTTGGTTCATATAGGTTTCGGTAGTGTGATAGCTGTGAATAGAGTGATCGCCTTCCTTCCGGTAGAGCAGCAGCCTACCCGGCGCCTCCTGCGGGAATCAAAGGAGAACGGGCTCTTCATAGATGCCACCCGCGGCAGAAAAGCCAAGACCGCCATTCTCTTTGACACCGGTCACATTATACTGGCGCACGTCACCGCGGAGACCATCGCACATAGGTTGGCCACTGCATCGTCGCCAGCTGAGGAGAGAGTTGAAGTGTGAAGGATCCGACCCTGGCCCTGAGTCGACCCTGCGGGCCGGGCCGACAGGGAGCCGGAGACCCGAACCTCTACTCATCGTTCTGTCGGGGCCGTCGGGCGTAGGGAAGGATGCGCTCCTCTCCAGAATGAGGGAGCTGGGTCGACCATTGCACTATGTAGTTACCGCCACTACCCGTCCCAGGCGCGCCGGCGAGACCAACGGAGTCGACTACCACTTCATCTCGCCGGATGAGTTCCAAAAGACGGTAGACGAAGGCGGATTTCTGGAATGGGCCGTTGTGTACGGCAACTGCTATGGTGTGCCCAAGGAAGAGATCACGGTGGCTCTGGCTAAGGGGGAGGACACAATAGTCAAAGTCGATGTCCAGGGCGCGGGCGCGATCAAGGGCATCCTGCCCGAGGCAGTGTTCATCTTCCTCATGCATCCCTCGGAAGAAGAACTGGAGAGGAGGCTGAGGAGCCGGCTCAGTGAGCCTCCAGCCGATCTCAAGCTGCGGTTGAAGACGGCTGAAGAGGAGACGAAGAGTCTGCCGCTGTTCGATTACGCCGTGACAAACTACGAGGGTAGGATCGACGATGCAGTGTCGAAGATCGACGCAATCGTCACCGCCGAGAAATGCCGCGTGAAGCCTCGTGTCGTGAAGCTTTAGCATGCGCTTTATTGCCAGGCCCGCCGACCGTTCGTTGACAACACTCGTGCTGCGCTTCTACAATAGGCCTTGAAATGAGCTTGCCGGAGCAACTCCTAAGGCTGCAGCAGATCGACCTGGCTATTCACAAAATGCAACAGGAGCTAGACGATATTGCCTACCGGTTGAGTGACAACGAGTCCCTGCTGGCTGCCGAATCCAGGCTAGCCTCACAGAGAGAACAACTGGAAGACGCAAGAAAGAAGCAGAAGGCCTTGGAATGGGAAGTGGACGATCTGCACGAGAAGGCCAGGCGGACCGATAGCAAGCTGTACGGCGGCGGAACCAAGAATCCCAAGGAACTGGTCAACCTGGAGAAAGAGATCAGGAGCCTCAGAAGCCAGATAAGCAACAAAGAGGACGCCCTCCTGGGACTGATCGACCAGGGGGAGGAGATGGAGGCCAAAGCGCGGGCCAGCGCGGAGGAGTTCGGACGATTGAACGAGGAATGGCTTGAGAGGCAGGAGACGCTGGGAAAGAGGAAAGGCGAAGTCGAAACCGCACTGGTCGAGCTTAGAGAAAACCGCGATAGGCTGGCAAAACAGATCGACAGCGGGGCAATCAGTCTTTATGAGCGCACCAGCCGAACCAGAGATCAGGCCGTAGTCAAGGTGCAGCGCGGCAGATGCCAGGGGTGCCACATAACGGTACCCACGAGTCAATGGCAGAAGGCCAAGGCCGGAAACATAGTACAGTGCAGCAGTTGCAGCCGGATACTGTCCGTCGAGTAGCCGGGGCATAACGAACGGCAGTCATCTCCGCCTCTGATGAGTCTTCACAGGCGGGAACACTTCACGACCGTGACAGCGACATGGCCGAAAGACATGAAGGGGTACCCGGCCCATGAGCGGCATTCTCTCATATGGCGCCTATATACCGCTGTGGCGGCTTGCCCGCGACACCATCGCGGCTGCCTGGGGTAGCGCTTCGGCGGGAGGTGAAAGAAGCGTCGCGAACCACGACGAGGACGCGGTCACCATGGCGACCGCGGCAGGAATCGACTGTCTGGCCGGCTCAGACCGGGACATGGTGGACGGCCTCTATTTCGCGTCCACCACTTCACCCTACAGCGAGAAGGAGTGCTCTACTCTGGTGGCTACGGCCATCGACCTGAGAACTGACATCATAACGGCCGACTTCGGCAATAGTCTGAGGGCAGCAACGGCCGCACTGAGAGCAGCACTGGATGCAGTATCCAGCGGCTCGGCGAACCGCGTCCTGGTTGCCGCAGCCGACTGCCGAATGGGCTACCCCAGATCGAGCTATGAACAGGCTTTTGGTGATGGCGCGGCAGCACTGCTGATCGGCAACACCGCCAAGACTGCCGTCACGGTGGACGCCAGTTACTCACTGTCCAACGAGCTCTATGACGTCTGGAGGCTCGATAAGGACACCTATGTCCAGGCCTGGGAGGAGCGCTTCATCATAGAGCACGGTTACCTGGACAACATGGAGAAGGCGATCTCGGCCCTGCTGCGCAAGCAGGGGCTCTCCTTTCAGGACATAGACAGGGCCGTCCTTTACGCGCCGACGTCACGGGCGCAACAACAGCTGGCACGCCGGCTGGGCCTTGATGCTGCGACTCAGCTCCAGGACCTGCTGGTCGGGAACGTGGGCATTACCGGCTGTGCTCATGCCTTACTGATGCTTGTCGCTGCCCTCGAGCAAGCTAAGGCCGGCGACAAGGTACTGG
>PWRA01000046.1 GCA_003556385.1 Dehalococcoidia bacterium
GACGGAGCAAGCTCCGTATTGCTCGTGGCAGAAGAACTGGCCGGGGAGTTCACGGACACCCCGCTTCACGTTGTGGGCATCGGACAGGGCAGCGGCAAGGGCCTGCATGCCAAGGAAGACCTGTCTTGTTTTGAAGCCACAAGATATGCGGCACAGGAAGCTTACGGTATGTCGGGACTGAAGCCGGAGGACGTCCAGATCGCCGAGGTGCACGATTGCTTCTCCATAGCGGAGATCCTTCACCTGGAGGACCTGGGGTTCTTCGCACCGGGCGAAGGATACAAAGCGGTGGAGGAAGGACTGACGAGGCTGAATGGCTCCAAGCCGATCAACACATCGGGAGGGCTCAAATGCAAGGGCCACCCGGTGGGCGCGACGGGCACAGGACAAGTGGTCGAGATCTGGAAGCAACTGAGAGGTGAGGCCGGCGAAAGGCAGGTCCCCATCAAGGACCTGCGAATCGGGGCGACCCACAACCTGGGCGGCACGGGCGGCACCTGCACGTTCACCATACTGGAAAGGAGATGAAGGCAGTGGACGATAGACCGTTCAGCGACATTTCTTACGAGCAGTTTCTAAAGGAGGAGCGGCTAATGGGTTCTACGTGCAAGGAGTGCGGGGCTCTCTACGTGCCCCCACGTCCGGTCTGCATCAAGTGCCACAGCAGTGAAATGGAGTGGGTTGAGAGCGGGGGCAGAGGCAAACTGGCTGCTTTCACCTCGATAGCGGTATGCCCTCCGCACATGATAGAGGAAGGCTACAACAGGTCATGCCCTTACGTTTCGGGGGTCGTGGAGCTTGAGGAGGGCCCGCGCGTTGTAGCCCGCATCGAGGGCGTCGATGGAACGAAGCCGGAGACGATCAAGATCGGCACCCCCCTGCAATCCCAGTTTTTACACCGTGGAGCGGGAGAGCACGCAACCACAGTGCTGGCGTTCAGGCCTTCATAGGCTGACATTAGGGCGCCGGCCGGACACCCAAACCGGAACACAAATGCGGATTATCCTGCCGGAGTGCAGGTTCCTGTAGAAGGAGGTTAATGCATGCACAGAGAAGTAGTTGCCGTCAGCGCAGCACGGACAGCGATAGGGGCGTTCGGTAGCGCCCTGAAGGATATATCCGCTGTGGACCTGGGCGCCGCGGTGATCAGAGAGGCGCTCGAGCGGGCGGGGTTGAGGCCACAGTCCGGCGAAGAACTGGTCGCCTGCGGGCCGGACGCACTCAGAAGCGACAGAACGATAGAGCTGGAGAAGAAGCATCATACATATGATTCGAAGCTGCGCCCCGTCCAGATCGACGAGGTGATAATGGGGAATGTCCTCCAGGGAGGACAGGGACAGAACGTGGCTCGCCAGGCCTGCCTCTATGCCGGCATACCCAGGGAAACGCCGGCCTTCACAGTGAATAAGGTCTGTGCGTCCGGTCTGAAAGCCATCACCCTGGGAGCACAATCTATCATGTTAGGCGAGGCCGATGTCGTGGTGGCCGGCGGTATGGAGTCCATGAGCCGCGCCCCCTACCTCCTCCCCAAGGCCCGCTGGGGTTACCGCATGGATGTCCAGGCCAGGGGGGAGCTCATAGACCTCATGGTCTATGATGGGCTGTGGGAGATATTCTACGGCTACCACATGGGCAATACCGCAGAGGAGATAGCTGCCAGATACGGCTTCACCCGGGAACAACAGGATGAGATAGGCTATCTCAGTCATGTGCGCGCCCGCAAAGCCATAACAGAGGGCCTGTTCAAGGACGAAATAGTGCCGTTCCCTGTCCCGCAGAGGAAGGGAGAGCCCCTGCTTTTCGATACCGATGAGCGGCCTATGGACACCTCCATGGAGAAGATGGCCAAGCTCGCTCCGGCGTTCCGCAAGGACGGCACGGTCACCGCGGGCAATTCGTCGGGGATCAACGATGCCGCCGCCGCGCTGATCCTGATGTCCCGGGAGAAGGCCGAAGAACTGGGTCTCGAGCCCCTGGCGACCCTGAGGGCCTGGGCTTCAGGAGGTATAGACCCGAAGTACATGGGACTGGGCCCTGTGCCGGCAGTAAGAAAGGTGCTCAGGAAGACGGGGCTCGGCGGTGGGGATTTCGATGTCATCGAACTGAACGAGGCGTTTGCCGCCCAGGTACTGGGCTGCATGAAAGAGCTCGACTGGAATCTCGACCAGGTCAATCCCCACGGCAGCGGCATATCCATGGGTCATCCCATAGGCTGTACCGGCGCCAGGATAGCGGTCACCATCGTCCATGACATGGCGCGCAGGAACCTGCGTCGCGGCCTGGAAACAATGTGTATCGGCGGAGGCCAGGGTATGGCAGCCGTTTGGGAACGGACCTGATTCTGGCTGGAGGTACTGTGTCGATTTCGCCGTCTGCCGTGAGAACCCTTCTTGAGCCTCAAGCCTATCCTCACAACCCCCGGGAGGTGGAACTGGCACAGACCCAGATGTCCTTTATCTTTCTGACAGGCGAATATGTATATAAGGTGAAGAAGCCGGTCGACCTGGGCTACCTGGACTACACCACTCTGGAAAAGCGACGGTTCTTCTGCCATCAGGAGCTGGAGTTGAACAGGCGCCTCTGCCCTACGGCCTATCTGGCCGTGGTGCCCGTTGTCGAGTCAGCGGGCCGTCTCTCGTTCGAAGGGCCGGGCGAGGCGATTGAGTACGCCGTCAAGATGAAGCAATTGCCCGGTGACCGTATGATGGATGTCCTATTGCCTCAGGGTCAGGTCACTACGGATATGGTAGCCACAGTAGCTGCTAAGCTGGTGCGGTTTCACAAGGCGACACAAACAGACGAAAGTATCGCCTCCTTCGGCAGGCTGGATGTTATCCGCCGCAACTGTGACGAGAATTTCACGCAGACCGAGAAGTATATCGGCTCATCGATCACTGCCGAGGAATACCGGCGTATCCGCGATTACACCGATCGCTTCATCGATGCCAATAGGCAACTGTTCAACCGGCGGGTCGCCGAGGACAAGATACGGGATTGCCACGGCGATCTCCATGCCGCCCACGTCTGCTTCACCGACGATATCTGTATCTACGACTGCATCGAGTTCAACGACAGGTTCCGGTATTCCGACGTAGCTTCTGAGATAGCCTTCTTAGCCATGGACCTGGACCGTTACCAGCAGTCGGCCCTATCGGTACACCTGGTAGACACCTATGTCGGGCTGAGCCGTGATGAAGGGCTCCTCGGATTGCTGGATTTCTATAAGTGCTACCGGGCCTACGTCCGTGGCAAGGTGGAGAGCTTCAAGCTCGATGACCCCTATATCCCCGAGGAGGAAAAGGCAAGAGTATTATCCGCGGCCCAGAGCTATTTCAAGCTTGCCCGGTCGTACATATGATGCGTACGGACACGATAGCATCATGGATCGCGCATGGCCCGCCGCAGACTCTCTTGCCTGTCCGTCACCCGCAAAGGACCGGAGTCAGAACGAACCCGGCATACGTGTGAATTCAGTGCGGATGCAGTAAAGAGGATCGTGGCGCCTCATCGGTACGGCCACAAGCGATGCACAAAGCCACGGCGCAACTTCAGTTGCAGACTCGCTGTGTACGTTTGTAGCGCCGCCTCGCTGTCCACACGACTACTGCGACCGAGGCCAGGGCCACCAAACCCGCGGCAGCCGCTTTCTCAGAGGGGGTGGTGTTGACCACCACGGCGCTAATGGCCACAGCAGGCGTCAAAGCGGCCCTCACGATCGGCCTCAGGCCAGGGTATTCGTCGATCAGGCCCGATATCGATGGACTGATCGTGTAGTAGAACTCCACGAAGGCCTGTCCCGGCCGGTTGGTCAGCAAGAAGCCATCTCTAAATTCACGCAGCACCTGCACCTCCTCCGCCATCGGGGTGCCATAGGCTGCGCTGGCGATGAAACAGTCACGCCGTACCGGATAGAAACCGATTCCATCGAACCGCACTTCTCCACCGGTGCCCCAGTCGGTGCCCATGAGACGGATCCTTACATGGGTCGTTTCGGCGGGCGCGCTCACGGTAGTGCCCTGTTGTACATAGGCACCAGCGGTGTCGGTGGCGGAGAGCGTCGTTGTCGGACTCAGTTGCCTCCCCCCCTGTTCCTGCCAGAAGTCGACACGGATCACACCGGTGACATTTCGAGATGCGTATATCCACCCCCAAACATCATAGCGCGTCAGCCCGACGACTCCTCCGACCCACTGGGTGAGCGTGTCACCCGGCCCAGTTAGCTGGGCACTCCAGTTACCTGAGTAGATGGGGGGCGTATCCACACGTCTCGCGTTTCCGGTCACGGCCCACTCACGCGGAAATCCCTCTTCGCCCGCCTCGAACCCCTGGTTGGCTACCCATCCCCCGGCGCTGACATGGCCGAAGGGTAAGAAGACCAGGGACACAACTACAATCAGCAAAGCCGCCAGCACGACACCGATGTGTTTACTCATGTCCTAACTCCTCCGACAGCAGTTGCTTCCTCCGAAGCATCGGGCTCACAAACTATGTTATATGCCTGCCGACATACTGTCAAGTTTCTCTGCGACATCCCTTTTCAATCATAAGCCCGGCACTCGCCGGAACGCTACAGTATCTTACCTGGCACCATCCCCGACCCGCACACGCTCACACCCGGTCTCACACGCTAGTAGACTCTGAGTCTCTGCCTCGCGACCCCGTCACCCACGCCATCACGACCACAGATAACAGGGCCAACAGACCGGCCGCGGCCGCCTTCTGGGATGGGTACGTGTTGACCACCGCGCCGCTCATGATCACAGCAGGTACCAGAGCCGCTCTGACGATCGGCCTGAGACCGGGATGATCGGTTATGAACTCCGCTACCGGTGGACTGATCCTGTAGTAGAGACATACGAAGGCCTGTCCCGGCGGATTGGTTATCAGATATCCGTCTCTGAAGTCACGCAGGATCTGCACTTCCTCGACCATCGGAGTGCCATAGGCTGCGGTGGCGATAAAGCACCGCGCGGGAATCCTCTCGAAATCGGCCCTCACGGAGTAGGAACTCTCCATTACGATCGTCGTTGAAGCAGCAGTGGTGTCGGCGATGGTGTCGGCATCGCTCGACCAACCGACGAAGCGGTAGCCTTCTTCAGATACAGCAACAAGGTTTACCTGTGTGCCCAGCGGAAAAGCGAACGACCGTTCGCCCGGATCTGCCACGGAGCCACCGTCGGTACTCGATATCGTCAACTGCACCTGTGGGGCAGGTTGCCATGACTCGAAGTTGGCAGTGATGGAGTAGGAGTCGTGCATGGCGATAGTAGTCTCCGCAGCGTGGACATCGGTGATGGTCTCCACGTCACCGGTCCATTTGACAAACCGGAAGTCTTCCTCCGGCTCAGCTACAAGATCAACCGTCGTGCCGGTATCGTGAATAGATACCCCCTCACCAGGCGCGGTGACTGTGCCGCCTGAAGTACTGGAGATGTTCAGACTAGAGCGGTCCTCCAGGAGTTCAAAGTCGGCGGTTACGGAGTAAGAATCATCCATGGTGATATTGGTTGCGACAGCGTAGACATCGCCGATGGTGTCCACTTCTCCGGTCCATTGCGCAAACCGGTAGTCATCGTCGGCCTCGGCAACAAGATCGATGGTTGTCCCGGTCTCGTACACAAACGTGCCTTGGCCGGGCACGGTCACTTGACCGCCGGGAGCGCTGGACAGGGCGAGGCGAGACAAACCGTCCCGCAACTCGAACTCAGCGGTGATCGAATACGAACCATCCATGGTGATGGTGGTCTGTTTGGCATACACATCACCGACGGTATCCACGTCGCCGCCCCATCTCACAAACTGGAAGTCTTGCTCAGGCTCGGCGACGAGACCGACCGCTGTCCCGTCATCGTAGATAAACCTCCCCTCGCCTGGTTCAGCGACCAACCCGCCGGAAGTGCTTGAGATGTCGAGACTGGACCGGCCTTCCGGAACCTCAACGGCGATTCCAAGCCCATCGATAATGTACTCCGCCTTGCAGATGACCGCCCGGGTTTCAGAACCACCGAAAACCAGTCCCACAAACCGGCCGTCCTTGTCCACAGCTGCCCCTGAGTCGCCCTGCTTTCCGAACGACCAGTCCTCCTGCTCTACCACGATCTGGTCCACGAAATAGGCCGATTCATCGCCGTAGTTGATCCAAACCGAGGCATTGGTATGGACCACCTTACCCGTGGTAACACCAGTACTCCGCCCTGATTTCCGTACGTAGTCTCCCCTGGACACCTCCGTCCACCCTTCAATCCAGTAATTGCCTCGCTCATCAAACTGCTCACCGGCAGAACCGCTAACACCGGTATCAATGCTGCCGATAGCGGCATCGGCGTAGTTCTGCGCGTCCGGCCCGAAGTCGATAGGAATGTACGCCTCCAGTTCCCCCACCCTATCGGCCAGTCTTCCTCCATCGCGGCTTCCCGGCTGTATGATGGGTGTCCCGATATCAATGAAAGCTTGGGTATCGGATTCCATGGCGATAACATGCGCATTGGAGAGCACCTTGTTGTCATAGGTAACCATGCCCAGGGTTCCCGCGTACAGGACCGGCCAGGGTCCTCTCGTAATCCAGGCCGACAGACTCGCCCCCCCCATCAGAGGCCTAACCTCTTCCTGCCTGCATGCACTGAGTTCGACCACGGGGGCGGCCTGCGTAGAAAACGCCTCTAGTCTTCCGGTAACCTCCGCCCGCACGGGGTAGCCTTCGAAGGAGCTCGGTGCTTTCTGCTTCGCGTGTTCGTCCTCGACAAAGACGATCACCTCGCCCTCTTCCTCCGAATGAGCTATGCCGACAAAGCCGCTGCCAACCAGGGACCACAACTCCTGTTGCAGGGCATCTCTGGATGCCGCCAGTGACACGACACGATCAGCACTGCCGCCTGCCTCAGCAGGGAGCGAGCTGAACATCAGGGCGGCAATAAGGACCAGCGCCAAGAATGACAGGAGCCTGTTCTCTTTCCCCATCTTTTCTCCTGCAACGGACCGTTCATCGCTGCCGGGTAGAATTATAGCACCATGAATGCTATCAGGCACTCCGCGAACCCCCCGGTCGTCGACGCTCGCATTAACCGCTCGAGGCAGTCGGCCAACCAGCAGTACGTAACTCGACTGCTTCCCCTTTTTGTGCTAGCATCGCTTTCCAATGCCGGTTTGTCCGCCAACCATCACCGCCACACGTGAACTCTTTGAGGAGGTGCATCAGTGACAGCCCAGGATAAAGAGAAGAGGGCGATAAACCGCCTGGAATCGATGCGTCCGCTGAGGGCCAAGGTTAACGAAACCTATCTGAAGAGCGTTGAAGCGATACAGTCGGGCAAACCCGCTGTCTGGGGTATGCTCAATTTCTACTACGGCGATCCCATCCTTAAGGCCATGGACATCGAAGTGGTCTATCCTGAGAACTACGGGGCCATAGCCGCAGCCATGGGCGTGGCCCAGCAATATCTGGACCGGGCCGACGCCGAGGGCTTTCCCACTCACCTCTGCGGCTACAGCCTGACCACGCTTGGCTATGCATCAAGGATGATGAAGGAGTTGGGAGGGGAAATACCTCCGGAGGCACCCCTAGGCGGAATGCCGAAACCCCTGTTCCTGATGTCCTCGGCGGCCATCTGCGACGCAAGATACAAATGGTTCCAAGCGCTGGGTCGTTACATGGATGCGCCGGTCTGGACGTTGGAGGCCCCCACCCCCGGCGTCAAGGAATTCTTTATGGAAGGATACTATGACGCGATGGTGACTCTAGGCGTCAAGCACCTGCGGGACTTCGTTGCCTTTGTCGAGACGATGGTGGGCAGGAAGATGGACTGGGACAGGCTGGATAGAATCACGAATCTGATGATAGAGGTCAACCGCGTTTGGCATGAAGTCAACGAGTTGCGGAAAGTCAAGCCTTGTCCGATGCACAGCCGCGATTTCTGGAGCGCCATGCCGGCCGCCCTGTTTCTGGCAGGCGACCTCGAGGACTCGCTCAGACTCTATCAGGACATGTACAGGGAGGTGAAAGCCAGAGTCGATAGCGGAATAGGCGCCGTCCCTGAGGAGAAGTACAGACTGGTGTTCGCGGAACTCCCCCCCTGGCATAGCCTGGCCTTCTTCGATAAGCTGGCCGAGAGAGGATGGAGCTTCGTGGTGGAGAGCTTCGGCTATCGTCCCCCCATTCCGATCGACCCCGATGTCATGGCAGTCAGCGACCCGCTGGAGCGCATCACCAGATTCAGCCTGCAGTTCTTCGCCGGCTACTACGAGGACGCCCGGCAACAGAAAGTGCTCGGCGGAGCCTTCGCTTACCCTTATCTGAAGTATGCCAGGGAGTGGAAGTGCGACGGGGCAATGCTCCATCCCCTAATCAGCTGCCGCAGCGCCTCCACGCACCTGCCCTACGTCGCGGACATGCTCATGGAGAAACTGAAGGTGCCGTCACTGAGTATCGAAGGGGATATCGTAGACCTGCGCCTCTTTAACACGGAGGACGCTCTGGCCAGGGCCGAGCCGTTCGAGGAAACCATGGACCACTACAGGATGGTCAGGCAGCAGGAAGGGTTAGACTGGTGAGCGAAACCACGATCCCGATTTCACGAGGAGAAGCGATGTCAGATCAAAGCAGCGGTCTCAGCAAAGCCCAAGAGATATACTCGAATCGTTCGCGCAGAGCCAGGGAACTCAAAGCAGAAGGCCGAAAGCTCATAGGCTACCCCTGTGTTTACGTGCCGGTCGAGATGCTTACGGCCCTTGACCTTATACCTTACCGGGCATGCGGCGACATAAGGGAGCCGGTCACTGAAGCAGACAGGGCTTTGCCGGGGTCGTTCTGCGCCGTCATGCGCAGCTGCCTGGACTGTGCGCTGAAGGGAAAGAACGACTTCCTTGACGGAATGGTTGCCATTCACTCCAGCGATCCCCAGGAGAAGACGGCCCGAGTCTGGGAGTCGTATACCGACCATCCCTACTTCCACTTCATAGACATGCCGGTTACCGTTCGCCCGGAGGCCGTGGAGTACTTCACGAGCCAGTTGGACGATTTCAGAAAGACTCTGGAGGCATTCGCCGGCAGGGAGTTGTCCGCCGACAGGCTCAAGCAAGCTATCGATTATCATAACCGCCAGCGAGGTCTGGTAAGGCAGCTATATGATCTTACGAAGACCTCTCCGCCAGCTATCTCAGGGACTGAGATCCTCCAGGTAGTGAAGGCCGTAATGGGCCTGCCGGTGGCTGAAGGGAACGACCTGTTGACTGAGGTCATAGGTGAGGCGAGGGATCGTACCGACCGACCGGAGAAGAAGCCGGCACGTCTGCTCCTCTGGGGCAGCACCCTTGACGACGCCGATGTCATGCAGGTATTCGAAGCTAAGGCAAACGTGGTAATGGACGATAGCTGTGGCGGGGTCAGGGCCTATAGAGCCGATGTGAAACTGACCGCCGACCCGCTGGAGGACCTGGCCCGCTATTACCTCAACGAGATTACATGTGCCCGCACCTTCAGGCAGGCCAGCCCGGGCGAGACCAGCAAGGCGTATACCAAAGACCTGCAAAGCCGTTTCGGCTACCTTGATGACATCATCAGGGAATGGAATATCAATGGCGCCATCATGCTGCTCGTCAGGTATTGTGATCCTTTTGCCTTTGAGATGCCGGCGCTAAAGGACTATTTCGAGAGCCTTGGACTCCCCAGCACCTACATAGAATACGACTACACAACAGGAGCCCTGGCCCCGTTGAGGACCAGGGTCGAGGCCTTCCTTGAGACGATCGCCTGAAGTCAGCCCGCCAGGAGGTTCGCGTGTACTTCGCCGGTATTGACGTAGGGTCCACCATGACCAAGGCCGTGTTGACAAACGAGGGCGGCGAGTTGCTCTCGGCCGTCAAGGGTCCCACGGGTCCGGAGCACCGCCGTCTTGCCAACGAGGTCATGCGAGGAGCGCTGGAGCAGGCAGGGCTGCAGATCGACGACATCTCGTATATCGTAGCAACGGGCTACGGACGGGTCAACGTTCCTTTCGCAGACCGCCAGGTAACAGAGCTTTCCTGCCATGCCAGAGGCGTGTTCAGCCTTTTCCCCGGCGTGAAGACTGCTATCGACATAGGCGGCCAGGATGTCAAGTGCATGAAGATCAATGGCGGCAGACTGATCGGATTCGTTATGAACGACAAGTGTGCCGCCGGAACCGGCAGATTCCTGGAAGCGACTGCGGCCACGCTCGGTATCAGGCTCGAAGACATGGGAGACATTGCGTCCAAAGCCACGAAAAGAGTCCAGATCAGCAACCTGTGCACTATCTTCGCACAACAGGAGGTGGTTGCGTTGCTGTCCCGCGGTGAACCCCTGGAGAATATCGTAGCCGGACTCCACATCGCCCTGGCCAGCCGCGTAGCCGCTCTGGCACAGAGACTCGTAATAGAGCCCGACCTGGCGCTCACCGGTGGCGTAGCCATGAACACGGGCATGGTGAGGGCGATGAGAGAAAGCCTGGGCCGCGACGTTCTGGTTCCCGAAGAACCGCTCCTCACCGGCGCACTTGGCGCTGCCATTATCGCAAACGAGGCCTACAGAGAGGCGGCAGAGGACGGAACCCTGCCCACCGGAACACGTCGACTGGAGGAAGCCACCTTCTTCGCTGAGGAGGACCTGTGAACTGGTTTGTGGGTGTCGACGTGGGCTCGGCCTACAGCAAGGGAGTCATAACCAAAGACTCCGAGTTGGTGGGCTGGCACGTAATCTCATCGGGGGCTAACTACCGGGCATCCGCCGAGGTCATAAGGAAGGAATTGGTGAGACAGGCGGGACTGAGCGAAGACGACCTGACGGGCACCGTCGCCACCGGGGTCGGCGCCGACAACGTCTATTTTGCCGACCGGAAGGCGGGCGACATAGTCTGCACTGCCCGGGGCATCAAGAACGTCTTCCCGCAAGCGAGAACCGTGATCGACATAGGCAGTCAGTCCACAAGAGCGATACGCCTGAGCGAAGAAGGCATGGTGACCAACTTCGCCTTCACAGAGAAATGCGCCGCGGGCAGCGGCCGCTTCATCGAGGTCATCGCCAATGTACTGCGCGTGGACCTGAGCCAGTTCGGCCCGCTTTCAGCGAGATCGGATAGTCCCATCACATTCAGCACAGGGTGTGCTGTTTTCGGCGAATCTGAAGCTATCACCAGAGTAAGCGAGGGCATCCGGAAGGAGAACATCGCCGCCGGCGTCAACCGCGCCCTGGCAAGCAAGGCTGCCTCACTGGTCAGGAGGACCGGACTGGAGGAGCCATGCGCCCTCTGCGGCGGCGGCGCGCTCAACGATGCTCTCGTCAGAACCATAGAGGACGAACTCGGCATTAACCTTTTGGTGCCACCCCAGCCCCAGATCGTGACCGCCCTCGGCGCAGCCATGATCGCAGCAACCCCGGCGACTCCAGCACCGGGCACAGGACCGAAGTAGCAGACGCCTGGCACTACAGACCGATACAGTGTGCTCAGACGAATCAAGCGGGCGCCGTGTAATCACACATCGCCACGCCGGGGGCAGGGGGCGTTGTGGCCGGGTTACTTCACAGATGGTCGAGAGACACCCGCCTGGGCTGGATGTCCCGTATGTGGCGGTAGACTTCGTCGAAGTCGAGGCTGTAGTCAAAGTCTTCCTTCGCCTGGTGCCTCATGTGCCCGCGTATCTCGAGATCCCGGATAACGATCAGTTCTTCCTCCTCATCTGAGGCATGTATCAGCGGGATCCCTGAAGGGCTCCAGGCGCCGCTCTCGCCGCAGAAGCGCCCGCCCGTCTTTTCAAAGCTGCCCACACAGTTAACACCTATGCTCCAAACCTGGTTATGGGCAGCCAGCGCTGAGTGCATCAGTCGCCATATGAACTGATAGTAGTTATCCAGTCTGAGCTTGAGCGAAGGATACTCACGCACCGCTTCGGTCCGCCAGCAAGCCGTGGTAATCATGGCGTCTACCTCGTCGCCGAAGGCATACCTCTTACCCATCTCGACAAAACACAGATCGTAGCACATCAGGATGCCGGTCCTTCCCCAACGGGTCTCCAGCACCAACCTTCTGTCGCTTCCTCTGTCAAAAAACAGCTTCTCCAGTGGCGTCAGGAATACTTTGTCATAGAACACGTCGTTGTAATCGATGCCCGACGCCATCACAAAGGTGCTATCGTGGGTCTTCCCGTGGCTTCTGTCCCTTCTTACGTTCCCGAACAGGACCATCTTGGGCCCATCACCGCCATCGACCAGCCCGGCATCTATGCGGTCAAGCACCCGCTTGACCTCCGGCCGGTGGTTGTCACTGGCTTTCAGTTCCTCCTGCACCTCCACCTGGTGCTCGGCATCCCAAACGTAGCCGGAGATACACAACTCGGGAAAGACAAGGATATCGGCGTTCAGCTCGTGGGCTATCTGTACAATGCTTTCCATGCGCGCCAGGTTGTGGCCTACGTCGAACCTGGGGTTGATATTGGCCAGCATGAAGGTGGGACAGGTTTCGTTCTCGGAAAAGGTCACATCGGTGACTCTGTATCCACGGATTGAGGTGACGGCGGCGCCGGCAGCCCGCCTTACGCTTACCCAGGTATCGGCTTCGGTATTCGTCCGCTCGCCACTCATCAGCACATTCTACACCATCGGTTGTCGGCAACAAAGAGATGTGTTCGAATCGTGTCGCCAATGACGCCATCAAGGAGACGTGTCACTCTGGTGAGGCAGTTGCCCGACCAGAACCCCGCACACCGGTGGTCGGTGTGGAACCAATCGGGGCGAGAGGACTTGAACCTCCGACCTCAGCGTCCCGAACGCTGCGCGCTACCGACTGCGCCACGCCCCGTCTTCTGTGCTATTATATGATTCTTTACTTATCGGGGCAAGGATGAAGCACCGAAGAGCGAACTTGACAATCCCGGCCCGAAATCTTAAGTTAGTGGGATGGAAATGTATTTGGGGGCCTACCGACAACAAGAGGAAGAAAAAGCTCGGTTAAAACAGAGGCTGAGCAAGGAAGCCATAGACCTGGCTCTGCAGGGCCGGTGGGAGGAGGCGGAGGCGACAAACAGGAGTATAATCGAGCAGTTTCCCGCCGATGCGGAGACGTATAACCGTCTTGGTCGGGCCCTGACGGAGTTGGGAGATTTGGACGGGGCTAAGGAAGCCTATTACAGAGCCCTGGAGCTTGCCCCCGACAATAGCATTGCCAAGAAGAACCTGACCCGTTTGACCAGTCTCTCGGAGTCTATGGCGGCGCTGGATGAGAGCGCGCAGAAGAGCGCCGCGGCAAAAGGGGCAACAAGGAGAGTTGCGCTTGACCTGTTCATGACTGAGACGGGCAAAGCTGCTGTGGTCAGTCTGCACAGGCCGGCTTCGAGGGATGTCCTGGCGAAAACGTCGTTCGGCGACCAGGTGCACCTGGAAGTGCAGGGGCAGCACTTACTTGTGAAGAGTGACGACGGAGAGTACCTGGGAAAGGTGGAGCCGAAACAGGGGTCGCGCCTCGTTCAGTTGATGCAGGGTGGGAACAGGTACGAGGCAGCAATCCTCAATTTAGAGGAGGACAAGGTGCAGGTAGTCATCAAGGAAGTCTACAAACACCCCAGCCAGGTCGGACGTCCCTCTTTCCCGGTTAAAGCAGAGGAGCAGTTACGCACACGCATCAAGGAAAGCCTCCTCAAACGAGGTGCCATCGCCGAGGAGAGTGAGGGCATGCTGGAACTCGGCGATTTCGAGGATGAAGAGGAAACCGGCCGCGAGACGGAACCTCTGCCTGAGGGGTTCACCGTTGTCGGCGAAGAAACTGAGAGAGGAATCTGAATTTGGCAGAAGCAGCAATCGTAAAGCCCATCGACATCGAACAGGAGATGAAGAGCTCCTATCTCGACTATGCCATGAGCGTCATAGTCTCCCGGGCCTTGCCCGACGCGCGTGATGGGCTGAAGCCGGTACAACGGCGTGTTCTGTACGCCATGCACGGGCTGGGATTGCGGTACAACAGCCCGTACAAGAAGAGCGCACGCATCGTCGGCGAAGTTCTCGGCAAGTATCATCCCCACGGAGACTCGCCGGTGTATGAGGCCATGGTGCGCATGGCTCAGGACTTTTCTCTAAGATATCCGCTCGTGGACGGGCAGGGCAATTTCGGGAGCATCGACAATGACCCGCCGGCCGCCATGAGATATACGGAGGCCCGCCTTTCTGAGATCGCCGAGGAAATGCTGGTTGATATCGACAAGAACACGGTCGATTTTGCCCCCAACTTCGATGGTTCGCTCGAGGAACCGACGGTCTTGCCGGCCCGGTTGCCCAACCTGCTTATTGGTGGGTCCTCCGGCATAGCCGTAGGCATGACCACCAACATACCGCCGCACAATCTGGTCGAAATATGCGACGCCATCGGCCACCTGGTCGATAATCCCGATGCGACGGTGGAAGAACTGATGGAACTGGTCACAGGGCCCGATTTCCCCACCGCCGGAATCATCCGGGGCCGGGAAGGCATAGACAGCGCTTACAGCACGGGGCAGGGCAAAATCGTGCTTCGGGCGAGAGCCGGCGAGGTGACCAGCAAAGGAGGAAAGAGGCAGATAGTGGTCACCGAGCTTCCCTACCAGGTGAATAAGGCAGCCCTGGTGGAGAGGATAGCGGAGCTGGTCAAGGACAGGCGAATTTCGGGAATAGCCGAGGTACGCGACGAGTCGGACAGGGAAGGAATGCGCATCGTGATTGAGCTCAGGAAAGAGGCCCAGACCCGACAGGTGCTTAATAACCTGTACAAATACACCGCGATGCAGACCGCCTTCTTCATCAACATGGTCGCTTTGCTGCACGGACAACCCAAGGTAATCAACCTCAAAGAGGCGCTCACCTCCTACATCGACTTCCGTTTTCAGGTCATCACCAGAAGGTCTCAGTTCGAGCTCGAGAAGGCGAGAACCAGGGCCCACATCCTCGAAGGCTTCAGAGTTGCTCTCAATAACCTAGAGCAGGTGATCAAGATCATCCGACAGTCGCCGACTGTGGAGTCCGCTCGGGCCGAGTTGATGGCGGCCTTTTCGCTCTCACAGATTCAGGCGCAAGCCATCCTCGATATGCCGCTTCGTAGATTCGCCAAGCTTGAGCAGGACAAGATAATGGAAGAGTATGCCGCTGTGATAAAGAACATTTCCTACCTCGAGGACCTGCTCGCCAACCCCAGGAAGGTACTGTCGCTCATAGCCCGGGACGTTGAGGAGCTTAAGTCCAAGTACGGTGACCCCCGGCGTACCGTGGTGGAAGAAGAGGAAGTCGAAGAGTTCCGCACGGAAGACCTTGTCCCTCACGAGGCAATGGCAGTTACCCTGACCGAGAGGGGGTTCATCAAGAGGATTCCTGCCACCACCTATCGGCTGCAACGCCGCGGGGGTAAGGGGGTCATCGGCATGGTAGTCCGGGACCGCGATACGGTCAACCATATTCTGATCGCGGATACTCATGATAGTCTGCTCTTCTTCACCGCCGCCGGCAAGGTTTACTCCCTTAAGTGCTATGAGATCCCTCAGGATTCATCCCGCACCGCCAAGGGGATAGCCCTGGTTAACCTGTTACCCATCGACCTGGAAGACGAGGTAAACGTGGTGCTGTCGATAACGAGCTTTCCTTCCGATTACTTCCTGTTAATGGCTACCAGGGGCGGTGTGATAAAGAAGACCACTCTCAGCGCCTTCGCTTCGATCAGGAGAAGCGGCATCATCGCCATGGCGCTGAAAGACAAAGATGCCCTCATCTCGGTCGGCGTGGTGGGCGGCGAAGACGAGGTTATCCTGGTCACTCGAAACGGCCAGGCTATTAGATTCAAGGCTTCAAACTTGAGGACTGCTTCTCGCGCCAGCGGAGGCGTACGCGGCATCCGCCTCGTCGATGATCATGTCGTCGGCATGGGTATCGTGTTCCCCGATGCTTATGTTCTGACCGTAACTGAAAAGGGGTTCGGCAAGCTGACCCCGATCAAGAACTACCCTGTACACAACAGGGGAGGCAAGGGGGTGCGCGCCTACAGGGTGAGCCCGAAGACGGGCAACCTGGTTGCCTCCAAACTCGTTTCGCCCCAGGGCTCGTTGGTGATGCTATCCAGCAAGGGCAACGTGGTGAACATCCCTATGGCTCAGGTTTCGGTCCAGGGTAGAGGCGGCCGGGGAGCCCGGCTAATGGGCCTGGGTGAAGACGATAAGGTGGTTTCAGTCACCTGGGTCTCCCCGCAGGACGAAGCTCTGTAAGCACCGACTGCCCTCCGGCATGTATCATCCTGCCACGCCGGTTCGTCTAAGTACACCGTTTTTCTCTCCGTCATCTCGCCCGCGGGAGTTCGCTTCCGTCATTCAAACGCCGGATTCCCATGCTTCTCAGCAAGCCCGGAGATTTGTCCGTTCCGCAGACTTCCTCCATGGTAGCAACAAGACCGGCAAGGCTGTTGACACGTAACCGACGAATGGTGTAGATTCTCGTTAGGAGGTGAATATGTTTTGTCCAAAATGCGGTACCGAAAACCCGGATGAGACCAAATTCTGTTCCAAGTGCGGCGCGTCACTTGGTGCCGGTGCGGCGCCAACCGGAGGGGCCGCTCA
>PWRA01000029.1 GCA_003556385.1 Dehalococcoidia bacterium
AACCTGGATTCATCCGTCATAAAGGGCACCACCGGGTTCACCATCCTCAGGAAGTACCCCGTGACGGCCTCCCGGGAAAGGGAGTGCATAAAGTGCGGGCGTTGTGTGGAAGTGTGTCCTATGCAGCTCTATCCCCTCTACTACGGTTATTACGGACAAAAGGGTGACCTGGCGAAGGCGGTTGAGCACAGGGTAGAGGAGTGCGTGGAATGCGGATGTTGTGAGTACATATGTGCTGCCAAGATTGCCCTTTTGAGTTTCATCAAAGAGGAGAAAGCGTATGCTCGCAGTGCAGGTAAAGCCTGAAGAAGAGGTAGTCCCGCTGATTTCGTCAAAGAAGCTCTTCGTATTCGAATGCCTCGGATGCCGCGAGGTTCATTACCCGGTGGAGGAGGCGGCGCAGTTTCTGGGAAACCTGAAGGAGGAAGTCACCGGCAGGGCAACGCTCGACTACCTCTGCAATAGAGAATTCGCCCGCGCATACATCGACGAGTACGCAGACGAGATAGAAGAGGCACAGGCAGTCCTCGTCTTCTCCTGCGGGGTGGGAGCCCAGGTCATCTCCTCCCTGCTGGAGGATAAGCTCGTCTACACAGGTTGCGACACCCTTTACCTGCACGGTTTCCAGGGACTCACGGCCAAGGAATTCGACTGCGATCAATGCGGCGAATGCTACCTGAACTATACCGGTGGGATTTGTCCCGTGGCTCTATGCTCCAAGCACATCCTTAACGGTCCCTGCGGTGGCTCACAGGACGGCAAGTGTGAGGTTGATCCCGATATGACGTGCGCCTGGCAGGACATCATCGACCGGCTTGCCAGGCGAGGACAACTCCACCTGTTGGAGAGGCTGGGAGCGCCGAAGAACTGGAGCGTGGAGCCGGCTTCATAGTTGAGTTGGCAGCGGAGACACCTGCCTTGATCCTGCCGCTGACGAACCGATTGGAGGAGCAATGAAGACCAGAAGCAATCTGGAGCGAGTACTGGAGGCCCGACACTTCGCCGTGACAGGCGAATTGGGACCTCCGCCGAGCGCCGACCCGGAGGTGATCGGGAGTAAAGCGAAGTTCCTGAAGGGTAATGTGGATGCTTTCAATGTCACCGACGGCCAGACCGCGGTCGTGCGCATGGCTTCGTGGGCCGCTGCTCTCCTCGGCAAAGAAGAGGGTTTGGAGCCCATCGTCCAGATGACGTGCCGTGACCGGAACCGCATCGCCCTTCAGATGGACGTGCTGGGTATCGCGGCCCTGGGCATTAACAACATGCTGTGCCTTACCGGCGACCATCAGAAGTTCGGCAACCACCCCACGGCCAAGGGCGTCTACGACGTCGATTCCATTCAACTGGTTAAGATGGTCAGGGACATGCGGGACGAGAAAAAGTTCCAGTCAGGCGACGACATGTCCGTTGAGCCCTGCCTTTTCATCGGCGCAGCCGCCAATCCCTTTGCCGACCCTTTTGAGTTCAGGGTGACGCGCCTGGCCAAGAAAGTGGCAGCCGGGGCCGATTTCATCCAGACTCAGATCATATACAACGTGGACAAGTTTGCGGAGTGGATGAAAGATGTGCGGGAGAAGGGGCTGCACGAAAAGGTCAAGATCCTGGCCGGAGTTGCTCCCATAAAGTCGATGGGTGCTGCCAGATACATGAAGACCAGGGTTCCCGGCATGGATGTCCCGGACTCAGTACTCGAGCGACTCCAGGGGGTGCCCAAAGAGCAGGTGTCCAGGGAGGGCATCAAGCTGTGCGTTGACATTATCGAACAGGTGCGTCAGATCGAGGGCGTGGCGGGTATTCACCTGATGGCCATTGAGTGGGAGGAGGTGGTGCCGGAGATAATAGCGGCCGCCGGGCTGCTGCCTCGCCCCGGGGTTAGCGCATGATGAAAGACGATCGCTCTCCGGCACGCCGTTCCCGTGAAGAGGGTTTCGAGCTGTCCTACCGCCTCGCCCGCCAGCAACTGGCTCAGATCAGTGACCTGGAAGAGCAATGCCGCAAAGCCGGCGCGCGCTACCTGGGCCCCGGTGAGATAATCATCGACTATGTGGGTGAGCCATACCGCATCAGCGTCCCCGATGGCGACATCTCAGCAGCAGATGGCAAGACCGACGTTCCGCTTACCGATAAGATCGTCATACTCCATTATTTCGTCGGGGCAGCAGGTACCCCTGCCAGCGGCGAGCTGATCACCTTCAAGCAGTTGCCGGGAGGAATCAGCTATTACCCGGCGTTTTTCCAGAGGACCGTAGCTCCCTTCGTAAGCCGCTTCGGCAAGAGGCCCGAGCTTATGACAGAGGTGGCCGCACGATTCGGCGGGCAGAAGGCCGAATATGGAGATACATCTGTGACCATCAGTGCTTTTGACCTTGTGCCGGTGACGCTCGTGCTGTGGCGGGGCGACGAGGAACTCGCCCCTTCAGGCAGCATACTGTTCGATGCCAACATCTCCGATTACCTCCCCACCGAAGACGTGACGGTGCTCTGTAGCACGGTGGTCTGGAAACTCGTGAAAGCCATTCCATCTGCCTGATCGAACACCGATCTGTGTCGACATCGGGCCCGTGCCCACGCACGTTGATAGCCGTTTCGGCAGACGCCAATCTCGGTGTCGGAGAAATTTTTCGCCTCCGGTAGCACACGTTCGGTGCGCCCGGCCCAAATGCTATAATCTGACCTATGCCGGCCAGGCTTGCTCATCTTCACGTTCACACTGAGTACAGTTTGCTCGACGGCATGTGCCGTATACCCCCGCTCATCGCCCGGGCAAAGGAGCTGGGCATGGACAGCCTCGCCATTACCGATCATGGCGCCATGTATGGCGTCATCGACTTCTATACGGCAGCTACCGAGGCCGGGATAAAACCGATCGTCGGGTGCGAAGTCTATGTTGCCGAGAACGACCGGCGAAGTCGCGAGGCGGGCCGCAAGAATCCCTACCACCTCACACTCCTGTGCAAGAACGAAGAGGGCTACCGGAACTTGCTCCAGCTGGTTACGAAGAGTCACCTCGAGGGATTTTACTATAAGCCCAGGGTAGATAAGGAGCTTCTGGAGCTACATCATGACGGGCTCATCGCCCTCTCCGGATGTATGCACGGTGAACTGGGGCGACTGATACTCGAGGGGCGCAGGGACGAGATTGCCCGCGTAGCTTCCTGGTACAAGGAAGTGTTCGGCGATTACTACCTGGAGATCCAGAGACACCCGATACCGGAGCTGGAGCAAATCAACCGGGAGTTGGTCTTGCTCGGGAGCGAACTGGGCATACCGCCCGTCGCAACCTTCGACGTGCATTACGTTGATCAGAGGGACGCCCCGGCGCATGAGCTTCTTCTGTGCATACAGACGAACGCCTCAATCCATGATGAGAAGCGACTGAAAATGGCCGGTGATTTCTTCTATCTGAGAAGCCCCGATGAGGTAGAGGAGCTCTTCGCTGACCTGCCGGAGGCTGTGCACAACACCCAGGTTGTTGCTGATATGTGCGAGTTAGAGCTGGACTTCACCAGGCTGCGTCTCCCGCAGGTGGAGGTGCCGGACGGCAGGGAAGCCGATGATCTCCTGGCCGAGCTTTGCTGGCAGGGCATGGACAAGCGGTACCCTGAGCCGGGACCGGAGGTCAAGACGCAGCTTGACCACGAGCTTGATGTGATCCAGAAGACCCGGTTTGCTCATTACTTCCTGGTCGTCTGGGACATAATCCGCTTCGCCAGGGAGCGCAACATCTATTTCGGCGTTCGGGGCAGCGCGGCCGCCAGCATCGCTCTCTACTGCCTGGAGATCACAGACATAGATCCCCTGAGTCACGGACTTGTCTTCGAACGATTCCTCAACGTCGAGCGTCGCGAGATGCCCGATATCGACCTTGATTTCCAGGACGATCGCCGCGATGAGGTGCTGGCCTACGTTAACCATAAATACGGCTCCGATCACGTAGCCCAGATAGTCACCTTCGGCACACTGGGAGCCCGGGCGGCGATCAGGGATACTGGGCGGGCCCTGGGCATGCCCTACGCCCAGGCTGATCGAGTCGCGCGGCTCATTCCCACGGAGCTAACCATAACCCTGGACAGGGCCCTGGAGCAGAGCAGAGAGTTGCATGACATCTACCACCAGGACACCGACATACGCAAACTGGTCGACTCCGCCAGAGACCTGGAGGGAATGGTCAGGCACGTCAGTACCCATGCGGCGGGCGTCGTGATCTCGCATGAGCCTCTGATCGAATATATGCCTCTGCAACTCCTGGGCAAAGGCGAACAGCGTACAGTTATGACCCAGTTCCATATGTGGAACATCGCCCGCCTGGGGCTCTTGAAGATGGATTTCCTGGGATTATCCAATTTGACCATTCTGGCACGTGCCAAAGAGATCATCGCCCGCAATCGCGGAGTCGATCTGGACCTGCAGCATATCCCGCTCGACGACGGGAAGACTTTTGA
>PWRA01000022.1 GCA_003556385.1 Dehalococcoidia bacterium
GCTCGCCATGAGCATAGCGTGTCGAGAACAACCCTGGACACGCCCGGGTTCGGGTTGTTCTGCCCGCGCCGGCGGAGCACAAGCACAGCTACCAGTATCACCGGCGAGAGAACAATCAGGAGCGCCAGTGCCAGCGGGAGCAATAAGAAAAGCGGCAGCCAGCAGCCGCGTCTCTTGTCCTGACCGTGGATTTTCAGGCGTAACAACACTGGGGGTCGTTTCACGCCGCGAGCCTCCTTATCGCTTCCTCTGCGGTGATCTCACCCGTCTCGAGTCCGCGAATTACCTCTTCCTCGGGAGAGGTCTGTACGATCTCGACAAACGGAAAGCGCGCTGCTATGCGGTTAAGCCTGTTCTTCACGGTAGGGTAGCTTATGCCGAATACCTGTTCCATCTCCTTGATGGAGCCGTGGGAACGGACAAAGGCCATGACGAAGACCTGGTCCTCCCACGGGAGACTGGCTAGCGTTGGCAACGCAAAATTGCCCTCAATGGCCACGCCGCTCTCGACAAGGCGTACGCGCTCAACCGTCATCTCCTTGCCCTGGGTCATCTTTGTTAGCTCGTTCCATTCTCTAGCCATATTACCCCCATTATCATAATCAATGCGTGAGATGAATATGTTAACGTATTATGATTGCGTAGGTTAATTTTGTCAACCCTACTCCACGAAGACTCTTACCCTTTCTTCGTGGCTCTCGACATCCACTTCGAGGTCAGTCAGGGCTTCGATGAGCTGGTCCAGGTCGTCCGGGTTGAGATTTCGCAGGTTGAAGCCAATGCCCCGGTTTTCGAGATTGTCCTTGACCCTGTTTGCGACGTCGCCCGGGAGCACAGAGGCGAGCTTCATGCCCGAACGTATCAGTGCCACTGGCACACGCACGTTGACACGCTCCGCATCCTCGTCCTGCTCGTGTCCGGGACCGGGCTGCACGGTCACGCGCAGGTATTTGGGCTGCGCCTTCACTGTCCTTGCTTCCTCTCCGGTGGTGGTATCGTACGTGCCTGTTTCGGGTTGTTCTGCACCCAGCAGGCGATAGGCTTCCTCGACACTTATCCTCTTCTCCGCCAGCATCTCCAGGATCCTTTTCTGATCTTTAGCCATTTTGCTTTCCTCCTTTCAGTTCTTAAACTCTGCTGTAACATAGCCGTTGACCGTCAGCACGTACTTAACTCCGGGTATCGCGCGTTGGGCCATGTACCTGGAGAAGGGCCCTGCCGGAGCGCGACCTCCGTGGTGCCCGTTCGCCCGGCGGGAAGGGCCCCTCTCCCTGGTGGCAGCCCTGTCCTGTACCTTCGTTTCATATACATTTGCGGCCATCTTGCTTTCCTCCTTTCAGTTCATGGACCCGAGAGTTACGTATCCATTGGGTGTCAGTACGTACTTCACTCCGGGTTGCGCGGGTTGGGCCGTGTACCATGAGAGAGGCCCTGCCGGAGCGCGACCACCGTTGTAGCCGTTCGGCCGGCCGGAGCCGCCCCTCTCCCCGGTGGCAGCGCTGTTGACCATTGTCTTCAGATTCTTAGCCATTTGTCCCTCCTTCTTTATATTAATCAAGGTGTGAATTGATTATTTTCACCCATTATAAAACCCATGCTCCATTTTGTCAACCCCTTGCGGGCAGATTTTTAAGAAAATATTGGGGAAAAATGAAGAAACTCAACTCCATAGGTGGAGGCCGGTGAAATGGAACCTGAAACGGCGTGAAGTGCCTGGGTATGGTGTGATCGAGGATGACTGAAGCGACGAATGAGGGATGCTACCGGCGGTGGTGAACGCAGGAACAGTTCTCCCTGCAGGGGTGGTTCTCCTGCGCTGGCCGCTCAGGCCTCGCAGGCGGGAAGGATAGGGCTAGACCTGTGTAGAAGGCTGCCGGCGGAGATCAAGAATATTATAGGTGAGGTCCTCTTCCGCCAATCGCTGCACGAGGAGCGAAACTCTGCTGGCGCTGCAGACAACCAGGAAGGAGAGTCCGCAGCAGGCGGCCTCGACCGCGGCTTCGGTGACTCCGTGAAGATGATCCGGTTTCACACCTATCTGGGTTAGTGCGACGAGGGCTTCGGCGCCCATTGCCCCCACCAGCCCGGCCTCGCCGACTGCTCTTTCCAGACGGGCAAGATCGGTGTTCTGGGACCCCCCGTCCTGCACGTCGGGCACCTTGCCTATGGTCACTCCCGCTATCTCCAGGTCGATCACGCCTGAAACGTTGCGAATGCCGACGTCATGGCCTTTCTTAGCGCTCGTCACGACCGTGCCCTGCGCTCCTCTGTCGCTTATCACGTCGGAGGCGAAGAGAAGGCCGTCTCTCATGTATAGCGAAGCCTGTTGACCGACCGCCAGGTCGCTGTCGGCTATGGCCGTCGAGACCGATATGTCGGCGACGACCTTGCTGACAAACCAGGCGTAGCTGTGTAACTGGCGGGACATCTGTAGAATCCAGTCTACGCCTTCTCTGGTCACTCTGTACCTGGAGCGACCCTCGGAGATCAACCAGCCCTCCTTCATCAACTCCTTCACATACTCAGAAACCGCTTGCGAGGAGATGCCCAGTCTGGGCGCGATATCCTTTTGCTGTATATTGGGCTGGTTAGCTGCTACCTCCAGCATGATCTGGAACCTGGTAGCCAGGTTCTTGCTCTTCAGTATTTGCGCCACGCGGGCATTATACCACTTAGCGACCGGGCTGCGGTCGGCAGCACATGCCGTGGGAACTGTCTCTTCTGCTCAGCAGCCCCTGCCGGGGCAGACTGCCCTCAACGGGCATCTCTCGCAGGCAGGGCGGCGGGCGTGGCATACACGCCTGCCGTGCTCTATCATGTGGACATGGAACTGATAGACCTTAGCGGAAGCGACCTGCTCTTGGAGCAGGCCATGCGCCTTATCCATGGATGTGCCGGGGCCGACCAGTCCCAATCGCCCGGCTACGCGCAAGATGTGTGTATCGACAGGCAGGGTTGGCATTCCAAGCGAAAAGAGCAACACACATCTGGCCGTCTTGTAGCCGACACCCGGCAGGCTCATGAGGTAGTTTTCGGCCTCGTTGGCAGTCTTCGACTTCAGGAAGTCCAGGTTTATGCGCCCCTGCTCCTGCTCAATCTGCTCGAGTATCTGCCGGATTCTGACCGCCTTTATCCGGAACAGTCCGCCGCTCCTGATGGCCTGGGCGATCAGATCCACGGGAGCTGAAGCCACAGCTTCCCAGTTCTCAAAGCTGGCCCTGAGACAATCAAACGCCCTGTCCGAATTGGTGTCCGATGTGTTCTGAGAAAGGATCGTACGCACCAGCACATCGACAGGGTCTCCCTCCGACTGCCCTTGTCGGGTGCCGTACTCTCTTTCTAGAAGCTCAATTACTCGTTCGATAGACACTGGCTCAAGAAGGGCACAGGGCCTTCACATCTTGTCGGGAGCCGTCATTCCCATAAGATGGAGGACTCTGGCCAGGACGATCTGGGTTGCTCTCACCAGCTTGAGGCGGGCGCGGGTCAGGGCTTCGTCGTCAGAGACAACCCGGCACTGCTTGTAGAAGCTGTGGAAGACGGTAGCCAGGTCCTGTGCATAGTATGGCAGGTGGTGTGGCTCCAGGCTGATCGCTACCCGTTCCACGATCTCGGGGAGCAGAACTAAGCGCCGAATAAGCGTCAGTTCAGGCTCTGCTGAAAGCAGCATGACATCGCCCTCTTCGTAGTCTATCCCCCGCTCTTCGGCCAGGCGGAGAATGCTGGCTATCCGGGCGTGAGCGTACTGAACGTAGTAGACCGGGTTGTCCGCCGATTGCCGCTTGGCCAGCTCTATATCGAAGTCCATCTGGCTATCGGCAGAGCGCGAGAGGAAGACGAAGCGGCAGGCGTCCGCTCCTACCTCCTCCATCACCTCCCGCAGGGTAACGATATCTCCGCTGCGCTTCGATGCCCTGACCACTTCCTGTCCCCGCCGGAGGGTGACCAGCTGGTGGATTATTATCGTAAGCTGTGCAGGGTCGCGTCCCAGCGCTTTGAGCATCGCTTTCATCCGCGGAACATGCCCCTGGTGGTCTGCTCCCCAGATATCTATCACCCAGTCGAAATCACGCTCCAGGAACTTGTTGTAGTGGTAGGCGATATCGGAGGCAAAATAGGTGGGAGCGCCGTCGCTACGCACGAGGACGTTGTCTTTGTCTTCGCCCAGGGAACTCGAAACAAACCAGGTGGCATTTTCCTTTTCTGTGACATAGCCGCCAGTCCGCAGCAGCTCCATGGCTCTTTCATACTGGCTGTTCTCATACAGTCTTCGCTCTGAGAACCAGATGTTGAAGGCCACGTTCAGCAGGGAGAAGTCCTGCTTGATACGGTCCAGCATCCTGGCGATTCCGATCTCTCCCAGCCGTAGGACAGCTTCTCGCTCCGGCAATCGTAGGCATCCATCACCTTCTTCTCGAACGATCTCCCGGGCC
>PWRA01000078.1 GCA_003556385.1 Dehalococcoidia bacterium
CAGCGAACGGCCAGCCCGCGATCGGCTTGTTGTTCCAGTTGGCGAGCCAGCCCTGCTCGGGGTTGATCGACGTGGGCATCTCCCCGGGTCCTGTGATGCCGGCCCACTCCTGTGTCCCGTCCCCCATCAGGGGCAACCTCGGGTCGGCGCCTTCCGGCTTAATCGGGTAGGTGCCGGCATGCCAGAAGCCTATATTGCCCTCGGTGTCCGTCCAGAAGAAGTTGTGGGACGGCTGTATCAGCTCCACAGCCGCTTCAAACGCCTCGATGCTGGTGGCTTCCTGGAAGACCTGCCAACCTTGCTCGGCGCCGATCTCATCTCGATAGAACGGTGTGTGCATGGTGAATGCAGTACCCTCATCCAGGTCCATCCTGACCACAGGCCCATAATGCGATCGATAGAAGGTCTCCGTGATCGGCTGCTCTGCGCCCTGAACATGGAACGTTTCTGTCCTGATCTCCATGTCGCGCCAGTCGCCGTTAAACAGGTACTGAGTCGGGTTGTCCGGATTGAGCGCCAGGACACGTATATCAACCACATCGGAAGCACCGGTAGTCGACGTCCAGGCGCCGTGTTCGCTGACGCCGATCAGGATGAACGGACCTGCCCCGGGGAACGCCATTCCCACAGCGTTGATGCCGGCGCCATGCAGCCCTATCTCATACACGATCTGCGGGACCGAGTATCCCATCTGCGGCCCTCCCAGCTGCAGTGCATTACCCGTTGCCGAAAGCTCGGGCCGGACGACTACGACGTTGCTTCCGAATCTCGACGGTATGCCCAGCGACTCGAGCTGAGTGTCGAGACCGGCCCGCGACTCCTCGTACTCCTCGGAAAGCACTCCGACGCCCCCGGGATAGTCGAGCACAGCCATGCTGCTAACACCGGCCTCATACACCTGGTCGGGTATAGTCACCGGCGCTCCGGGGTCATCCAGCGGAAACAACTCGTTCCAGATAAGCCCACCGACCTCCTCACCATGCATTGCCTGTAGTCCAAGTAGCGCCTCATAGAACTGGGCCTCGTTGCCACCCGTCCCGCCAAACCTCCACGCCATCAGCACCGTTACCGCGACCACGTCCCCGACCGTAAAAGGCTCCAGATACGAAACGATGCGGTTGGCGACGTACTCAATAGGCATGAGCGACCAGTCTCCAGTGAAGAACGCCGTAAAAGCTTCCTCAATATAGAGGTTTATGCCGTCTACGTAAGCCTCGATCATCGGCTTGAGGTGCGCGTACTCGGCACCGGGGTCCCACTCATCATAGATCTCCTGCAACTCGTCCTGGTTATACCACAGGGCCCTCAACTCCTTATCCTGTGGCAAAAAGTCCTCGCCGAGTAGCTCGGCCAAACGGCCGGAAGCGGTTCTCCGCATCACATCAGCCTGCCAGAGCCTGTCCTGAGCCATGGCATAGCCCGCCCCAAAGGCGAGGCCCTCCCTCGTGTGCGCGAAAACGTGGGGCACTCCATAATCGTCTCTGATGATGGTAAACAGAGGCGCCACGAAGTTGGCTGTGACGGTCACGTCCTGAGATGGCATGATGAACGTAGTCGACGCTGCTGTAGCGTCAGCAAATACTCCCGCCGGCGCCGTCCAATCCACAAACTCCCAGCCCGGATTGGCCGTTGCTTCTATCGCGACCACAGTACCTGCCTCCCCAGACACCGTGCCCGTAGGGGTCGTCGTCCCGCTGTCCTCAGGAGACACCGCCATGGTCAGCGTATACTCTTCCGGCTCCGGCACACAAGCCGGTACTGCTGCCAGCCCTATTAGCAACAGAACGGTGATGGTCACCATAAGAACTCTCTTCATCTGTACATTAACCTCCTTTCACGGTATCGTGCATGCTGGTCTCCATCGGTGCTAGGTCACGCGCCACCTCCTTTCCGCAGCCCTTGTGTCAGCAGGCTTTTGTGCTGTATTCGATATATTACCCCGGCATTATATCACCGCGATCAGCCGCATTGCCAGTTCCGGGCCGGTCGGTTCACCAACCAGGCCTTGACAACCAGCACCTGCTATTATACAGTTCCCAGCACTAGATGGCCTTGTTCTCCGTGTGAATCAACAGTCCCCGGCCACACGGGGCCTTACGATAAGACAGCGATACCTAGAAGAGAACCATGATCCCCGGCAATGCGATGCGAACCCTCCAGGGGGTTAGGGCATTTCTCGATTGCTGCCCGCCGGGGCTTAACAGGATTTTAACATTTGTATGCTAGCATTGCAGTGAGATCCGCTTTGCCGACCGCTTTTCAGGTCTACCCTTGCCCGGCAGTGCTACGGCGGTGAAAAGAGAGGAAGACAAACAGCATGCCGAGTGAGAAGCGTCAGACGGGCTTTGCCAGGTGGCTTGAGGTATCGAGACGTCGAAGCAATGCCGGGGCGCCTCAGGGCAAGGAACGTCAATGAGACCGGAAGCAGAAAGGGGGTGGTAGAATTGACATAGCCTGACGGTTGACCTGCCGGAGGCAACCGGCGGTCGATCGGTTCCTTCCGGTACTCCAGGGGTTGACCCCGATGAGATCGGGGCAACCTAAAGATCACAAGGAGGTTTAAGCACACATGAAAAGAGTCCTTTTTCTAACCATGGCTGCTCTGCTGCTGGTAGGGATGCTGGTAGTTTCGGGATGCCCCGACAACGACATCGACGTCGGGCACGACCTCACCATGGCAGTATCTCCCGCCGGTAGCGGCAGCACAACCCCTACAGGCACTACGCAGCATGAGGAAGGCGCTGTTGTGTCCATCACAGCCACCGCCAACCCGGGCTACATATTCGTCAACTGGGAAGCCTCGGTAGGTGACGTTGCTAATCCGGAAGCGGCGAGCACTACCTACACTATGCCGGGGCAGGCCGCGACCCTGACCGCCAACTTCGAGGAAGTACCCGCCATCACGTTCGCGGTTACCGGGCCGATGACGTTTATCCAGGGTAAAGACCACTGGGCAGGCGCCCAGATGGCAAGAGACAAAATCAATGAGGCCGGCGGTGTGGATGTCGGCGGCGTGACGCACACAGTCGAACTGGTACAGGTGGAAACCAATGAGATCCTTGATGTCACGGGCGCAGATGGTACCGCCGCCCTGCTGGCCGTGATAGACGATGTGGACTTCGTCGTCGGCGGTTTCCGGACCGAATCCCTGTTCGTCTACCGCGAGGTCGCCGTGGGCCCCGACGGCGCGGGCAAGATCTTCATGAACTGCGGCGCCGCCACAGCAGCGCTGCAGGCTTCGGTAGTCCAGGACTATGCGAACTACAAGTACTTCTTCAAGGCTACCCCTTACAACGAGGTATTCCTGGCCACCAGCACCCTGAAGTTCACCGGGATCGTCCACTCGGTGATGAGGGGGACACTGGCAGCCGCACGGGGTGTGGACGAAGGTGAAATAGAACCGCTCAGGTTTGGCCTCATGATGGAGGATGCCGAGTGGTCCAACCCCATGGAGCTACCGGTCGTTGGCACGCTGACTCAGCTCGGGCTGGAGCACATAGGCACTCAGAAGTGCACCAGCTTCGAGACAGACCTTGAGGCTCAGCTCTCGGCTCTGGCGGCAGGGAACCCGCACATCGTCTTCACCATCCTCTCGGGCCCGCCCGGCAAGGCCTACGGCCTTCAGCAGTCGGAGTTTTTGCCCAATGCCTTCTCGCTCGGCATCAACGTAGAAGCCCAGGATATCGACTTCCACGCAGATACCGGGGCCGACTACCACATGACCCTGGACACCTGGGCCGAGCTCGTAGAGGTAACCCCCCTCGCGCTCGACTGGTTCAATGAGATTGTGGACAAGACCGGCAGGTACCCCACTTACTGCGCGGCATCCTATGACGCCATACAGTCTATTATCGAGGGCGTGGAAGCCGTGTCGGCAGCAAACGGCTGGGATGACATCGCGGACGTAGTTGACCACGACAACATCGACGAGCTCATTGAGTACCTTGAGACAACCCCGCGCACAGGCGTAGGTGCCAAGACGGGCTATTATCCCATGCCCGGCGGCATGCTCAACGGGACGCCTCATCTTACATTCGCGCAGGTCTCTCCCATTTATCCCCACCTGGTGGAGTCAGATCCGGGGGCGGGCCAATTCGAATATAACCCCGCTGACTTCACGGTGCCCGGCGGATTTATCGCCCACGACACCATCTACGGACCGGACTGGCAGACCGGTATCGCTGCCCAGTGGCAAGAGATCGATGGCACCTGGAAAAAGGTAGCCGTCTGGCCGATGAGCCTGGGCCCCGTTGGCGACCTGCTGCTTGACAAGTACGGTGACTGGAACTTCCAGTACCCCGGCACTCAGTCGCTGATCATACCCGACAGCTGGATAGCTGCCCATGTCAGCCCATAGTATCAGGGGATCGGCAAGACAACGGATCTAACTATTGCCAGATCGGGCGGTGAC
>PWRA01000139.1 GCA_003556385.1 Dehalococcoidia bacterium
ATGAGATGTCAATAGACCGGCAACATAATCCACAATTGAAAGCCCGGGCGGAGGGCTGCTATACTATGCCGTTGCCGGTGAGACCTGTCCCTCCCTGAGGCGGCAGCCCGGGGGCCAGGGGCCGGCGCAGGTGTCCTGTAACGAAAGGCGTGGCAATGCCCAGGAAGAAGCTGGCAGTTATTATCGGAGCGGTGGTCCTGGTTGCCATCGCAGGGGTGATCGTAGCGACACGGGACCCGCGGGCTCCCGCGCCCGATCCGGGGCCGATATCCGAGGAGACCACCTGGGCCATAGGCGAGACCACCGTCTATGCCACGATCACCCGGCCCGATGGCGACGGCCCTTACCCCGCTGTAGTACTTGTGCCGGCCATGGGGCCCACCGACCGCGAATGGAACAGGCCGGACCTGCCGGGCACCAACGGCAGCGGCAGGCTGCTGGCCAAAGAGCTCGCCCGGGACGATTTCGTGACCATCCGCTACGACAAGAGGTACGCCGGGGAGAAAGCCGGGGAAAACATCCCACACCTGACAGGCAAGATAAGCCTGGCGAGTCATGTCGAGGAGATTGCCGGCGCCGTGGAAGACCTGGTTGCCCGGCCCTATGTAGACCCGGACCTGATATACGTTCTTTCCCACGGCGAGGGCGTTTTCCATGCCCTTAACTACCACCTGGAGCATGGTGAGCGGTTCGCCGGTCTCGTGCTTACGGGACCGCCGGCGCGTCCCATGATCGAGACGTACATCGACCGGATACGCGAGATGTACAGGGGTATACCCGGCCATGAGGACGTAGTGCCCCGTTTTGAAGCCCTGGTGGCCGACTTCCTGGCTGGCCGGCCCTTCGTTCCCGACCCCGATCTCCCAGCCTCATTGAACCAGCAGGTACAGACGTGGAGCAACCCGGCCAATCTGCCCTTTATGAGGGAGATACTGCCGCTGGACCCGGCGGACCTGCTACCGAATGTCACTGCTCCGGTCCTCGTGGTAATCGGTCAGAAAGACACGCTGGTCGACTGGGAGACCGATGGAGCCCTGCTCCAGGCCGCTACAGCCGGCCTGCCCAATATCACCTATGAGTTCCCCCGCACCGCCGACCGCATGCTGAAGCACGACCTCAGGCCCAGGGAACAGATCAACCCGCAGGAGTACAACATCGAGGGCAGGGTCCTGGACGACACGACGGTCTGGCTGATTACAGAGTGGCTCAGGCAGCAAAGCCAGGGGGAGTGACAGGCCCCGCCGGACGGGATAGGGCCCTCCCCGGTTCCCCCCGCTCAGGGCGGCCCCGCCCCTACGATGACAGAGGCGCTGGGGGCTTCGCCCCCAGACCCCCAATCCCGTCCACGGATCCACCTAGGGCGAGGACAAGCCCCGCCCCTACAAGTGCGGCCTCCCCTGGTCGTTGCTCGACCTGAAGCAATCCCCTGACGAATGCCAAATGTCAAAATCGAAATCACAAATGAAATCCAAATGCTTGAATCCCAAACAGGACCCGTCCGGCTCCTCGGTATTCTGGCCCATTTGTCATTCAGGCTTTGAGCTTGATTTGGCATTTGAGCTTTGACATTTGAGCTTCGGCATTAGGGCGGGTATAAGACCCGTGCCTACGGCGACCGCCACAAGGTGCCGGTGGCTTCAACCAGCCGGACCACAGGATCCACCACGAGCACCCTGGCAAGAGTTCTCAAAACCTCATTGCCTTCTATGACCTCCGCCATGGGAGGGCCGGCCGCGTAGTACCAGGCCACAAACCGGGAGCCCGCCCTGCTCTCCAGAAGCACCACGTCGCGGAACTCCCGCAACACCCCGATCTGTGCCGCGGTCGGAGTACCGTAGGCTGCAGTAGCTACAAAACAGTACCTCGGGCGAACATACTCAAATACCGCGATGATCGTGTGGTCGCGCTCCACGGTGATGGTGGTGGCAGGACAATAGATGCAGGCGAGGGTAGACACATCACCCGCCCAGTACATGAACCTGTAGTCGACGTCCGGGACTGCCGCCACGTGGACTACCGTTCCCTTTTCGTAGTTGAACGTCCCTTCGCCGGGACTAATGACGGACCCACCGACCCGGCTGCTGATTCTTAGCTCGTACAACGGCATCTCTTGGAAAGCGGCCGTGATGGAGTAGTGGTCGTGCATAACGATGGCGGTCCCGGCGGCACCGACATCAGCGATGGTTGCTATATCCCCGGTCCATGTCACAAAACGATACCCCTCCTCAGCCTCGGCCACAAGATCGACCACCGCTCCTTCCTCATACGTGAACGTGCCCTCACCCGGAGCAGCAACCGAGCCGCCAGAAGTGCTGGCGACGGTGAGGTCGTACTGCTCGGGCGGTACCTCCAACGGCTCAAAATTGGCGGTGATGACGTACCAGTCCATCATGGTGATGGTGGTGAAGGGAGCATCGACATCCTCAACGGTGTCTACATGTCCCGTCCAGTTGACAAACCGGTAGTCATCGTGCGGGATTGCTACCAGCCTCACCACAGCCCCCACATGATAAGAGAACATTCCCTCACCGGGTCTGTCCACCGATCCACCCTCGGTGCTGGTAATATACAGGCCATACACACTAAGAGGCATCACCGGCAGATCGGACCCGGCGGCGACAGCTACATCTGCACCATGTGGTGTCGCGGCACTGGTGGCGGCCGTTCCAGGATGCCGGACACCGCCGTCACCGGCCCATGCCGGTTGCGCACGTACCAGCCCCAGGCTCACCGCCAGTGCCAGGGCAAGCAGAATACTGAATACTTTGTTCACCTGTTGCTGCCTCGCATGCTACCGCCCTCCATACAGTATGGCTCTCGTGCTGTAGTCGTATTTTAGGTAATCCACTCGACCCAAAGCAATACCTCGGCTCGCGATATACCGCTCCTGTAGATCCGCTCGCTGCGCGAGACCCGCAGGCAAGTAGCCGCCCACCTTTCCGGGGACGGCGGGCACAAGACCCGCCCCTACAATGACGACCCTTACCAGTCATTGTGAGCGAAGCGAGGCAATCTCACACAACCGTGAAGCCTACATCCGAGATCGCCACGTCGCCCCGACACGTCGGGACTCCTCGCGATGACAAGCCATTCTGTCACTGCGAACCCCGGTCTACTGGGGTGAAGCAATCTCGAGACGAATGCCAAATGTCGAAATCCAAATCACAAATGAAATCCAAATGCTTAAGTGCCAAACAGGACCCGTCCGGCTCCTCGGTCTTATGGCCCATTTGTCATTGGGGTTTTGAGCTTGATTTGGCATTTGAGCTTTGGCACCCGGGGACCACAGGCCTCTGTCTACCGACCCTGGAGACCCTAGCCGCTTGAGACGAGCGGCCGGAAACGCTAAAATGGAGGCAGGATGGCCCACACTTCCGGATGACCATCCGCCTCATGGGGGCGGCTGATGCGATGAGACCAGCACATCCGGACGCTGCGGGCGGAGCGCTGTTCTATGACCCGACCACGAGCCAGGAAGCCCACTCCAGGTAAGCCCGGCGCAGGGAAGCCAACTCCGGGGAAGCCGGCCGCTGGCAAGCGCCCCCGGGGAAAGCCCCCTGAACGCAATCCGTTCTACGCACGCCTGCCCCGGCTGGCCTGGCTGTTCATAGCACTGGCCATCATCGGCACCGTCGTCTTCATCGTCATCTATCCCACCACCCGCCCCCCGTCGGACCACTGGCCGCCCAGGGCCGCGATCGTCGACCAGCTCTATAACCTCCAGCCAAACCTGCCCTTCATCGCGGAGGTAACCGGCGAACTCGAGCAGTACGGCTTCGAGGTGCGCCTCCACCAGGGTGATGAGATCGACGTGGACTTCTACCGGGACCTGCCCACCCATGGCTACAGGCTCCTCGTCCTCCGGGTCCACTCCGGCCTGCTGGGCACAGGGGAGCAGGCTCAGCCCCCGACCCTTCTGTTCACCAATGAGGAATACAGCAGGCACAGCTATCCTGCCGAACAGTTAACCGGCCGGCTGGCCGTGGGCACGCCGGGTCGGGGTCAGCCGGGTGTATTCGGCATAACACCGACCTTCGTAACCGGCAATATGAGAGGTACATTTGATGATACCGTTGTCATACTTATGGGCTGCGGCGGCATATATCTGGAGGACATGGCCGAGGCATTCATCCAGAAGGGGGCTTCAGCCTACGTTGCCTGGGATCTCAGTGTGCTCCTGAGCTACGTGGATGACGCTACCCCCTATCTCATCCGGCAGCTATGCTCTCAACAGGCAACCATAAAGCAGGTGGTGGACCGCACGATGTCTGCCTTCGGTCCCGACCCGGACCACGGGGCCCGGCTCAAGTATTACCCGTCGGGGATCGGCGACAAGACCCTGGCGGAACTGGCACACATAGAGTTCCCTCGCGAGGACGACACGACGGACTCGCCCGAAGACAATG
>PWRA01000012.1 GCA_003556385.1 Dehalococcoidia bacterium
GAGCGTCTCAGTCGGTGCCCCGAAATGAACTGTCTTCTATGCTGACAACCAGCTTCTCCGCTGACTGCGCAGACGAGGGTAGTTTGGAATAGCGCGCTGTGAGGTGGATGGCGTGTTCCACAGCTTCCTTGGTCTTTGCACCGCGGAGGACCGTCGTCGGACCCGGGTAGCCGACAGCCTGAAACACCCGGTCCTGCGGTTGTCTTAGTGCCAGGAGGCGATGGTTTTCCTGCTCATTCCGGCCCACGATGATATGGGCTTCCGGCAGAAAGAAATGTCTGCCTACCTTCAGTAGCTCGATGTCCTCTTCGGTCACCACCTGTTGTCGGCCGAACAGCTCTCCGAGCCGGAAGGAAATCTCCTTGTGGGTTAGCAGGCAGCCTCCCGCCGGTGTGCGATAACCATGAATGCCGAACTCGCGGGCTAACGCGAGCTGCGGCCTCCTCGTCCGACCCTGGAGCCCCAACAGATGCGCGCGATCCACCCAGCCCTCCTGCTCAGGTATAGTCGGGGGCAAAAGCTTCGCCGAAAGCGGGCGCACGATAAGCCATTCTAGCCCGCATGCTCTCTCCTCGAGCTCCAATTCCGTCCGGTGCTGTGTCATAGGCCTCTGCCTCAGGACGTCCCCTGTGACGAGAAAACGGGCGCCCATCTGTTGCGCCACTTGCCAGGCCTTCCGGAGCATGTAGATCCGGCAATCAATGCATGGGTTCATGCCACGTCCGCGACCGTGAGAAGGATGTCTTACCATCTCTATGTAGTCTTCAGCAGCCTTCACTTCGATGAGAGCGGTGTTGAGTTGACGGGCCAGATCTGCGGCATGGTCTCCCTTGCTATCAGCAAAAGGCAACAAGACGTGCACCGCTACGACCTCCACACCCTGGTCCTTGACCATCTTCAGAGCAAGCGCGGAGTCGAGCCCATCCGATAGGAGCGCGACAGCTTTTATGTCGTTGCCCATGTTCGCAGCCTAGCATATAATGGTTTCATTGAATAGGGCAAGCAGCTGGACCGCTGAGAGCATAGAATAGACACTCAACCAAACGAAACGGGCCTGACACGCTGCCGAGGAACAAGGGTCGCGTGATTAATATGAAGACGAGGAGATTTGACCGATGAAGCTGGTGAGTGCTTGCCTGCTGGGGATAAACTGTCGCTGGAAGGGAAATTCCAGCACAAACGACAATGTGATCAGGCTGGCGCAGCTGGAACTCCTCATTCCTGTATGTCCCGAACAACTCGGCGGTCTGTCTACCCCGCGAATCCGACAGGAGATCGAGAATGGTGACGGCGAGAGTGTTCTGGGCGGCAAGAGTCGGGTCGTAAATAGTGAGGGCAAGGATGTGACCGCACAGTTCCTCCGGGGAGCCGAGGAGACGTTGAGAATAGCCACCATGTTTGGCGTAAGGGAGTTCATCGGTAAGGCAGGCAGCCCTTCCTGTGGCTGTGGCAGCATACATGACGGCTCATTTTCAGGGAAGCAGATCCCGGGTAGCGGCGTTACCGCAGCACTGCTACACAGGAACGGAATCAGGCTTGTCTCCGAGGACACGCTTCCGTAGACTGCGCGGCTTCGGGTACAGATTCAGAGAGACGGGCCCCAGGCAGTAGCCGCTCACCGATCATTGTGATCTTTCAGAGTTCTGGCGAAGGAAGCTGCTCGGTCTAGATCCCTCTCATCCGGTCTTCCCCTCTGTATCCCGCCAACGAGCATGGTCGCCCCGAATGTATCGAATCCCCGGCAGGAGAACTCCCCTACGATATCGAACCCCCTGCGCTCCAACCTGGCCAACAGCGGTTTGCTGAAATCATGGACGAATCGCATTCGTCTCAGTCCGCTCGTGGAGAAAACGAACGCCTTCTTTTCTCTCAACACGGGCAACCCGTCCACGAAATCTAGCAGGGTCCGGTGATGCTTACCGAAATATATCCCTGAGCCGAACCCGATCAAGTCGTACCGTCGGATCATATGTACATCCACCTCCGGCAACCGCAATGAGTCGGCCTCAAGAGCGACCGCTATCGCTTTGGCCACCTTTTCGGTATTGCCGTGATGAACCGAGACGTAGATCAGCAGAGATCTTCCCATCCACCTTCCTTGCCTTGAACTCCGACTGGCTCACAGAACCTGTGCCTGTCCGGAACAGGAAAGGCACTGTGAACAGCCACAGATGCCGGCGCCTACCACGGCCCCCCGTCGAATAGGATGGTAAGAGATGCCTGGACTCTGCACGTTGGCGGCGAGTCTACCTGGTCAGAGCGCTGGCGGTGGCAAGCAGCGACGAGATGTCCAGCTTAAACCCCGGCCCCATGCTGGTGGACAGCGATGCGCTCCGGATATACTGCCCCTTAGCACCGCTAGGCTTAGCTCTCACGATGGCCTCGACTGCCGCCGCCAGATTCTCAAGCAACTTGTCCTTGTCAAAACTGGCCTTGCCGATAGGCAAATGGATGATGGCGGTTCTATCTAGACGGAACTCAGCCCTGCCTTTGCGGGCTTCGTCCACAACCCGGGGCAGGTCCTGAGGTTGTACCACAGTGCCGGACTTGGGGTTAGGCATCAGGCCACGTCGCCCGAGGATACGCCCGAGCTTAGCCACTTTGGGCATCATATCGGGAGTGGCCACCGAGACATCGAATTCGAGCCAGCCATCCTCGATCTGTTTGATGAGGTCATCTGCCCCGGCATAATCAGCACCTGCCTCCTCTGCCAGCTTTATCGCTTCACCCTGAGCGAAGACGAGGACTCTCGTCTTCTTGCCGAGCCCATGAGGCAACAAGACCACGCCGCGCACCTGTTGGTCGGCGCTGCGGGGGTTCACACCCATCTTCAGATGGAGCTCCACAGTCTCATCGAAGTTGGCATAGACAGCTTCCTTAGCCAACTCAATTGCCTCTTCGGGGGAATAGGCTCTGGCTCTATCGATGAGCTTACTCGCTTCCTGGTATTTCTTACCTCGTGTCGCCATCTGCTTCTACCCTCGGCTTTCCGAGCAAGGCTGCAAACCGATGCTCACTCAACCTCCACGCCCATGCTTTGAGCCGTGCCCGCGACAATACTCGCCGCCTTTTCAATATCCGTGGTATTAAGGTCCGGCATCTTTGTTCGGGCGATTTCGTAGACCGCATCCTTGCTTATCTTCCCTATCTTCTGACTGCCCGCATCACCGCTCCCCTTCTCCACCCCTAAGGCACGCCGCAATAAATCGGAAACAGGAGGCATCTTGGTGAAAAAGGTGAAGGAGCGATCCTCGTATATCGTTATCTCAGCAGGGATGATATAACCCTCCTGAGAACCGGTTCGCTCATTATACTCTTTGCAGAAGCCCATAATGTTGATCCCGTACGGGCCCAGAGCAGGCCCTACGGGTGGTGCGGGGGTAGCCTTACCCGCGGATATCTGGAGCTTGACAACTGCCTTAACCTTCTTCGCCATTGCTAATTCTCGCTTTCACTGACCTGCGTGCCCTGGCCTGAGACAGCCTATAGCTTCTCCACTCCCAGCAGATCCAACTCGACTGGCGTCTCCCGGCCGAAGAGCGACAGCATAACTATGACCTTGCCCTTGTTCAGATTGACTTGCTCTACCTTGCCAATAAAGTCCAAGAAGGGCCCACTTGTTACGCGTATGCTGTCTCCCTCCTTAAAGGTCGTCTTAACCTCAGTAGGAGCCTCATCCATACGTCGCAGAATGGCGTTCGCCTCCTCTTGCGGTAAAGGGACGGGCTTGACGCCAGCGCTCACAAAGCCGGCCACGCCAGGAGTATTACGCACGATGTCCCAGCTATGCTCGTCCAGCTGCATGTTCACCATAATGTAGCCCGGAAAGGCCTTCTTAGTTATCGTGCGACGCTTGCCGGCCTTGATCTCAATCTCCTTCGCCGTCGGTATCACCACGTCGAATATCTTGTCGCCCACATCCATGTATTTGATACGTTGTTCCAGGTTCCTTCTAGCCTGCTCCTCGTGACCCGAAGAGACGTATAATAAGTACCATTCTCCATCCATGATCCTGCTAACCGCCGATGATCTGCCAAAACAGTGCGGCAAAGGCCGAATCGAAAGCAAACAAGATACCCCCGACAACGGTGCACACTACGAGGACCAGCAGACTCAGTCTTAAGGCTTCTTGTCTTGTCGGCCAGTGGGCCTTGCGCAGTTCAGCCACGACCTCGGGGAAGAAAGCGAGCCTTGATTTCTTGGCCGGGGCAGACTTAGCGCCTGTACCTCTCTTGACATGACTTGTCATAGTTACTTAGCTTCTCGGTGGACGGCGTAGCTACGACAACTCGGACAATACTTATTCAGTTCCAGTCTTTGCGGATCGTTCTTCTTGTTCTTCGTCGTCGTATAGGTTCTCCGCTGACATTGACTGCAGGCCAGGTGGATGATTATGCGTAGATCGCCTTTCTTCTTAGCCACATCTATCTACAATTCGCAGAAACTCCGGTCGACCGGTTACTGAACAATCTTGGTGATGACACCGGCGCCTACCGTCCTCCCGCCTTCCCTGATGGCGAAGCGCAACCCTTCCTCCATAGCGACCGGAACTGAACTCCTGATCCTCATGTGATTAAGGCTGTCACCGGGCATGGCCATCTCTACACCATCAGGTAGGATGATTTCTCCTGTAACGTCCAGCGTCCTGATATAGAACTGGGGCTTGTATCCGGTGAAGAACGGGGTATGCCTGCCTCCTTCTTCCTTGTTCAGGATATATACCTCGGCCTCAGCTTCGGTGTGAGGTTTAACCGTACCTGGTTTAGCCAGCACCTGCCCTCGCTCTATCTCCTCCCGGTCAAGACCTCGCAGAAGAACTCCGACGGCATCGCCTGCCTCTGCTTCCCCCATGGTCTTATGGAACATCTCGAGGCTGACTGCCACCGTCTTCTTGGACTCTTTCAACCCCACTATCTCCACCTCATCGCCAGCTCTGATCACACCGCGCTCTACTCTACCGGTAGGTACAGTTCCCCGCCCCTTGATGCTAAACACATCTTCTATTGGCATCAGGAAAGGCTTGTCACTTTCCCTCTGCGGTAGAGGAATGTACTCATCCACCGCATCCATCAGTTCCCTGATCCGTCCACACCAGGGACAATCCTGATTGCCGCATGCGCACTCAAGAGCCTTAAGAGCGCTTACCCGCACCACAGGTATTTCATCGCCGGGGAATTCATACCGCTTCAACAGGTCCCTCACCTCCATTTCCACCAGATCCAACAACTCGGGATCATCTACCATGTCTACCTTATTCAGGGCGACGATCATGCGGGGTACTTCCACCTGGCGAGCCAGAAGGATGTGCTCCCTCGTCTGAGGCATAGGACCATCATCAGCGGCGACCACAAGGATAGCTCCATCCATCTGAGCGGCCCCGGTTATCATATTCTTGATATAGTCGGCGTGACCGGGACAGTCAACATGGCAATAATGGCGTTGCTCGGTCTCATACTCTATATGCGAAATAGCAATAGTTAACCCACGCGCCTTCTCCTCAGGAGCATTGTCGATCGAGTCAAACGTCCGGTACTCTGTAAGCCCTGCCCTTGACAGTACCTGCGTAATAGCCGCAGTAAGCGTAGTCTTCCCGTGGTCAACGTGTCCTATAGTGCCCACATTGATATGGGGTTTGACTCGTTCGTACGTTTTCTTAGCCATCTTAGCCTCCTTTTATCTCAAAGCCCACAACCAGATTCGAACTGGTGACCCCGTTCTTACCAAGAACGTGCTCTACCTACTGAGCTATGTGGGCCTACTGCACACCATGGTGGAGGGGGTAGGATTCGAACCCACGTAGCCCATACGGGCGGCAGATTTACAGTCTGCTCCGATTAACCACTCCGGCACCCCTCCGCAGCTTAAGCTTATCATAAAATATTCAGAAAACCCAGCCCGAGAGGGGATTCGAACCCACCAACCTACCGATTACAAGTCGGTTGCTCTACCATTGCGCTACTCGGGCAGCATTGGCCTAAGCCGTAGCCCAATAGTATAAATAACACCAGATTCTCTGTCAACCGACAGTCAGTAGCGGCATCAGGGAAACAGGCAAACCCGGTCAGCCAGTGATTTCAGCACAAAGTCCTGCCGGCTGTCAAGCCGCACCCTGGCTGCGTCAGCGTGGTTATTACGACCCTCTGGGCCCGGGCCCAGTCGTGCACGAGGCCCGACATGGTAACACCTCGGTCGGTCGGGTTGAAAATACAGGAGATCTCCCTTAGCATGCCGCTGTTGCATTGCCCGCTCAACTGTGCTACATTAGAGGAGTTTTGCTGATCGAGACAGGATATAACGGCTGCAATGGCAAATAACGTCTTACTGAAACAGTTGCTGGAAGCGGGTGCACACTTCGGCCATCATACCAGTTACTGGCATCCCAAGGCCAGGAAGTATGTTTTCACTCAGCGCAACAGCATCCACATAATCGACCTGGAGCAAACGGTCACCATGCTGGATAGGGCCTGCACCTTTGTTCAGGATCTGGCAGCCCGGGGGCAGAGTATCCTTTTTGTGGGGACCAAAAAACAGGCTCAACAGACCATAGAAGAGGAAGCCACCCGGTGCGGCATGAGCTACGTTAATCAGAGGTGGCTAGGCGGTATGCTGACGAACTTCGCGGTTATACAGGCGCGAATCGATCACCTGGTTCGTCTGGAGAACAGAAGGGACAAGGGCGAGCTTGACCTTCTACCGAAGAAAGAGCGAGTCAAGATAGAAAAGGAGATCTTCCATCTGAACACGCAGATGGGCGGGTTCAAGGAGATGACTACCCTGCCCAGTGCCCTGTTCATCGCTGACCCCATTAAGGATAAGATTGCCTTTACCGAAGCAAGGAAACTGGGCATACCGGTTATTGCCATCGTGGATACCAACTGCAATCCGGATGGTATCGACCACCCCATCCCCGCCAATGATGATGCAGTGAAGGCTATCAGGTTGATCTGTAGCAAGCTAGCTGACGCCATAGTTGAAGGAAAAGCAGAAGCGTTTTCTGGAGAGGCAGGGGTCGGCAAGCTGTCTGCTGAAGAAGAGCGAGGAGAGGCCATTGCGATCTTAGGTTCCTACACTTTTGGGCCGGAGGAGCCCGAGACTCCGGAGAACACAGAGGAATCAGGGGAACCTGAGGAGCGAGTAGAAGGAGACGAGCCGAAAGGAGAGACTGCATCTAGATGAAGAACTCGATTCAGGCAGTAAAGGAGTTAAGGGACAGAACCAACGCGGGTGTGCTCGAGTGCAACCGGGCGCTAGCAGAGGCAGATGGTGATGTAGAGAAGGCGATCGAGTTCTTGAGAGAGCGTGGTGCGGCGACTGCTGCGAAGAAGAGGGATGCAATCGCAACGGAAGGCGTTATCGAGGCATATATTCATCATACCAAACGCGTAGGATCGCTGGTGGAGCTAAACTGCGAGACCGATTTCGTCGCTCATACGGACGAGTTCAAAGAGCTTGCTCGCAATATAGCAATGCAGGTAGCTGCTGCATGCCCGCAGTTTGTCACCAGTAACGACATACCCCCAGAAGCGGACATGGACCCGCAGGTGGTCTGTCTTCTCAGTCAGCCTTTCATAAAGGAACCTGAGAGGACGGTGCAAGAAGTTGTCACCGACTTGATAGCGAGAGTGGGTGAGAATATCGTAGTAAGCAGATTCGCCAGGTTCGAGCTTGGTGTTGATCGCTAATCAATGGTGGATGAGTTACTCGGCGAAGTTAACTCCAGAATGCAGAAGGCTCTGGATGGGCTGGCAAAGGAGCTGGGTGCCATCCGGGCCGGGCGTGCTGCTCCTGCCTTGCTAGACAACGTTGTGGTGGACTACCACGGCTCGCCTGTTCCGCTTCATCAGCTTGCCACCGTCTCGGTACCCGAGGCCAATCTCATAATTGTTCAACCCTGGGATCGTTCGTCGTTGCGTGACATTGAAAGAGCGATTCAAGCAGCCAACATCGGGCTGAACCCTGCAAACGATGGTAATGTAATCCGGTTGGCCATCCCCCCGCTCAGTGAGGAACGACGTAAGGAGTTGGTTAAGCTGGTATCAAAGAGGGTGGAGGACCGGCGGATCGCCGTACGCAACATACGCAGGGATGGCATAGAAAAGCTGAGGGAGATGGAGAAGAATAAAGAGATATCGCAGGACGAACTGAAGAGCAATAGTAAGAAGATAGACCAGCTCACAGAGTCTTACGTGGAAAGTGCGGGCGAACTGGGACAGCGTAAGGAGAGCGAAATACGGGAGATATAGTCCGCCTCACCAGTATGCGTTCTGAATAGCCCGCACTGACCGCCGGGGGCGATAAGAAGGCTCACCATGTTGAAAGCCGCTACTGTCTTGCTGACTGTCGTGGCACTTTTTTCTCTCGTTGTGGGGATTGTCTACGTCGTTGAGGGAACTCTGCTGCCGTACCATCAGGAGTTCATCGGCATGACCATGGATGAGATTGCCGAGTTGAATCCTGACCTGGCAACCCTGGCAGCGATTTTCATCAGAGTGGCAGGAATACTCTTCATTGGCGTGGGGGTGCTGTCAATAGCCGTCATTCATCTTGCCCTGAGGAAGGCTGAAGCGTGGGCATGGTGGACAATCCTCCTCGGGATGGGAGCCATAAACGGCCCGCTGGTAGCTATCACGTGGCCCGTCGGAGGTTTCCCCCGGATGTCAGCAGTGATCATGCTTACCATGTTCGTAATCGCCATTGTACTGGCGGGCAGAGGAGTGCTCGGGCAAGCGCAGCCAGGACCAACCGCCAGCTGCAAGAGTAGCTAGATTGCGCTTTCCGGCGTCCCGGCCGGGTTTCGCAGGCGCCCCCGAATTCGGAACTCCGGCACGGCGGGTACACCTCAGCGTACAGATCGCGCCCGTAGCTGTTCAAAAGCTGTTACAATAGATTCCATGCTCAAACACAGAGTCATCACTTCCGCTGTGTTCGTTCCTCTGCTCGCACTGGCCATCTGGTTTGGCACGCCCTGGTTCAGTCTCCTGATAGCGGGAGCGGCGTTAGCCGGCGCCTATGAGTTCTACCGCATGGCCAATCTTGATAAGAAAGACCCGATGCTTTACCTGGGTCTTGTCTGGGCCCTGGCGCTCGTTCTGAGGCATCACTACCAGTCTGGCGACCCCGGTATTCCAGCGATAACCATTACCGCTTTCATGTTGGCTTCTCTGGTGTGGCTGCTGCGGCGGCCCCCTGGGGAGAGAACCTTTCGCACGTGGGCATGGACGATAGCAGGTGCCCTCTACGTAGGTTGGATGCTCAGCTACTGGCTCAGCCTGCGTGGCCTTGACGACGGCCGGACCTGGGTGTACCTGTCCATACTCACCGTATTCGCCAACGACACGGGTTCCTTCTTCATCGGCCGCGCAAGGGGCAAACACACGCTCGCTCCTGCTATAAGCCCCGGCAAGACCCGGGAGGGAGCAGTCGGGGGTTTGATATGCGCCATTTCCGGCGCCATCGTGATAGCGCTGGTTCTCAATCTCATTTCTCCCTTTTCTGTCGAATACTGGCAGATCATCATCCTCGGATTCCTCGTCAGTCTCTCTGCCCAGGTCGGCGATCTGGTTGAGTCGCTGCTCAAGCGCAGCTTGGGGGTGAAAGAGTCAGGCAGTCTGCTGCCCGGGCACGGCGGTATCCTGGACCGCTTCGACAGCATCATCTTCGTCGGGCCGGTGCTATACTATTACATTACATGGGTGATCATATGAAGAGGATAGCTGTCCTTGGCTCAACCGGTTCCATAGGGCGGCAGGCTCTGGATATAATCCACGCGCTGCCCGACCAACTCTGTGTAGCCGGTCTGGCGGGAGGCAGTAATCTCGAGCTACTGCAACGACAAATCGATGAGTTCCGCCCCGGGGTGTTCTACTCGTCGGTGAGGCTCGAGACGGGTTGCGGGGCCGAGTTCGTGTCGATGGAAGAAATGGTGAGCCACCCGGACGTTGACGTTGTGATCGTTGCCACCGCCGGCAAGGCAGGACTGAGCCCTACCCTGGCGGCTCTGAGGGCAGGCAAAACAGTCGCTCTGGCCAGCAAGGAGGTACTGGTGATGGCCGGCGAGATCGTCGTTCGCGAAGCAAGTCTCCACCAGGCTCACATTATCCCTGTCGATAGCGAGCATAGCGCCATCTGGCAATGCCTGCAGGGCGAAGACAGCAGGCCGCGGCGGCTGCTGCTAACCGCCTCCGGGGGGCCCTTCTACCGCTATTCGCAGTCACAACTGGCTAAGGTCACTCCCGAGCAGGCCCTCCGCCACCCGGTCTGGAAGATGGGAAGGAAAGTAACCATAGATTCGGCGACGCTCATGAACAAGGGGCTGGAGGTGATCGAAGCTCACTGGCTTTTCTCTCTTCCTTTTGATAGTATTTCCGTGTTGGTCCATCCCCAGTCTATCGTCCATTCCATGGTGGAGTTCACCGATGGTTCCCTGAAGGCTCAGCTTGGTCACCCCGATATGAGGTTGCCGATTCAGTACGCCCTTTCTTACCCTGAAAGGTGGACTAACACGGAGTTGCCCCACCTTGATTGGAACAACGTACAGAATCTGAGTTTTGAGCCCGCGGACTATGACAGGTTTCCGGGTCTCAAGACAGCGGTGGATGCCGGCAAATCGGGCGGCACTTATCCGGCGGTGCTCTGTGCTGCCGATGAGGTAGCCGTCGATCTCTTTCTCAGCCACCGGATCAGTTTTACCGACATAGCAAGGGTTGGGCAGGGCGCGCTGGAGCACCATGAGAGTGTTGCCCATCCGTCTCTGGAGGACATCCTGGCCGCGGACGCATGGGCAAGAGGATATACTGAGCGGTTCTTCTCGTGTGACGGTGAAAGGCCTCGACACCGAACCGATGTCGAAGCCGGGAGGAGCAGATGAGTGTTGCTATTACGATAATCTTGTTTATCGCAGCCCTATTCGTGGCTATCTGTCTTCACGAACTCGGACACTTCATGAGTATGAGGCGTGCTGGGGTGAAGGTGGAGGAGTTCGGCATAGGGCTTCCGCCGCGGCTTCTCGGCATTAAACGAGGCGAGACCATATACTCGATAAATGCGATACCCGTGGGAGCGTTTGTCAGACCTGCCGGAGAAGACGACCCTGCGGTGCCCCGGGGTCTGGCCGGCAAGCGGCCCTGGACCAGACTGGGCATCTTCGTCGCGGGCCCACTGGCCAACATCCTGCTTGCCTTTGTACTCCTCAGTGCTTTCTACGCGTTGCCCTATCTGGTCATCACAGGCAACGGAATCATGGTGCATTCTGTGGAGGAGGAGTCTCCCGCCGAAGGGGCCGGCATGCGGCCGGGCGATATAATCCTCAGGGCAGACGGGTATGCTATCCGGAGGCCGCAGGATCTGCGTAACCGCATAGATGCGGTCGAAGAAGGAACTGAGATGACGTTCCTTGTGCAGAGGAACACAGAGGAGCAGCAGGTCAGGCTGACGCCCACGTTTGACCCGGCACAGGGTCGGCGCACGATTGGAGTCATCCTCTCCTGGAATATCATCACTCACGTAGAGGAAGGGTCGCCGGCCGATGAGGCCGGCATCGGCCATGGAGACACGCTCCTGAGAGTCAACGGCGCGCCCGTGTATAACCAGCAAAGCCTGTCCAAGGTACTGGATGCTGCCCGGGAAGAACACATATCAGTGACCTTACAGAGGGATGGGGAGGTCGTCTCGGTCTCCCTCGACAATCGCAACTACCAGGACCTGCCCGGTGTGGAGATCCGATGGGTGCCAGGGACTCAAAGCGAAGAAGAGAGGCGTCCTGTGTGGAGCGCGATTTATGCAGGGGCCAGTTACATCATTTTTCTGCCGGTGCTCATTGTGGAAGCAATTCCCTTGATCATAGAATCTCCCGATCTGGCGGTGGTGGGCCCGATAGGCGCCGGACAGTTGACTGTGGAGGCAGTAGATGTCCTGGGCTTCGGCGGCATACTCTTCATGGCCGGCTTGATTAGCCTCGGGATCGGTCTGTTCAACCTGCTCCCGATTCCGCCTCTGGATGGCGGCGGAATGCTGGTGGGGTTCATCGAAGGGATCAGGCGTGGCAGGCGTCTTTCGCGTCGGGCCGTGCGCCTGGCCTACACGGTCGGTACTGCGCTTCTCATCGCACTGATCGTGGTTATCTTCTACCTTGATATCGAGCGTCTGATCGCCGGCAGGGGATTCGGACTATGACCCGTCGAACCTCGATCCCCCTGAGAATGGGCGGAGTCGGTATCGGCGGTGACGCCCCCATAGTAGTGCAATCCATGGCCAAGACCGATACCCGTAATACGGCCGCTACCATAAGCCAGATCAGGGAGTTGGAAGAGTGTGGCTGTGAGCTCGTGAGAATGGCGGTTCCGGATCAGGAAGCGGCCGAGAGTTTGGCAACCATAAGGAAGAACGTCTCATTGCCCATTATCGCCGATATCCACTTCGACTATCGTCTCGCTCTGGCGGCCCTGCAGTTCGGTGCGGCCGGACTGCGCCTGAATCCCGGCAACATCGGTGACAGGGGGCAGATTGCGCAGGTGGTGACCGCCGCCAGAGAGAGAGAAGTGCCGATCCGCATAGGAGTGAACGCCGGCAGTTTGCCCGCCGGCTTCGAGCCCGGTGCTCCGACGGTTGTGCGCATGGTCAACCTGGCTTTGGAGCAGATAAGGCTGATGGAAAGCCTGGACTTCGCTCTGCTAAAGGTGTCTCTCAAGGCTTTCGACGTTCCTTCTACCGTTCAGGCGTATCGCATGATCGCGGCCAGAATACCCTATCCCCTGCACCTGGGCATCACGGAGGCGGGACTCCCACGGACAGGCGTGATACGGAGCGCGTTAGGAATCGGGATACTACTCTATGAAGGGATCGGCGATACCATACGCGTCTCACTCACCGCTCATCCCCGCGAGGAGGTATTCGTTGCCTACGAGATCCTGAAGAGCCTGGGGCTGCGTCAGAGAGGACCAATGCTGGTGAGTTGCCCGTCCTGCGGCCGGGCTGAAGTTGATATCATCGCCCTGGCTGAGGCGGTGAGCAGGCGTCTTGACAGGACAAGCACGCCTGTCAAGGTCGCCGTCATGGGTTGCGTTGTCAACGGCCCCGGCGAAGCCAGGGACGCCGACGTAGGCATTGCGTGCGGGAAAGGAAAAGGTGTCGTATTCAAGAAGGGAGAGGTCGTCGGCACAGCAAGCGAGCAGGACCTCCTCGAGGCCCTGATGGCGGAGGTGAACTCCCTCGGAACGACAGAACAGGAGCAAGGGTAGGCGGTATGCGTTTTTCTAAGCTTTTTGGGAAGACATTGCGGCAGGCCCCGGCCGAAGCAGAGAGCATAAGCCACCAGTTATTGCTGAGGACCGGGATGATTGCCCAGGAGGCTGCCGGAATCTACTCCTATCTACCTTTGGGCTGGCGGGTTCTCAGGAAGATTGAGCAGATAATAAGGGAGGAAATGGACAAGGCCGGCGGGCAGGAGTTGCTGCTGCCTGTGTTGCAGCCTTTTGAGTTCTGGCAGCAGTCAGGGCGCAACGTTGCCTTTGGCGAATCACTCTTCACCATGACCGACCGCCGAAAACGGATACTTGCGCTGGGACCCACCCACGAAGAAGTGGTTGCCGACCTCGTTAGTCGCTATGTTCAGAGTTACCGCGACCTGCCTCTACTCCTCTATCAAATACAGACCAAGCTTCGCGACGAGCCCCGACCCCGCGGCGGCTTGCTGAGGGTCCGGGAGTTCATAATGAAGGATCTCTACAGTCTGGATGCCGACGAATCCGGCCTCGACGAAAGCTACAGGCTGGTGAGCCAGGCGTACCGCAATGTCTATGCCCGCATGGACTTGCCGACTTTGATGATCGAGGCCGACAGCGGCGCCATAGGGGGCAAGGAATCTCACGAGTTCATGGTCCTTAGCGAGACCGGAGAAGACGAGATCATCCACTGCGCCGCCTGCGGATATGCTGCAAATGCAGAGAAGGCGGAGTTCAATAAGGCGGTGGAGAGTGACGCCGGGGCAGCACCGAGCCCCGGGTCCGGTGCAGGAAACCCTCGGGAGCTTCTTCCCATGGAAGAGATAGCTACGCCGGAGGCCAGGACTATTGTGCAGGTGGCGGACCTGGTCGATGTGCCGACAACCGAGACCCTGAAGTCGGTGTTCTATGTGGCTGGCGGAGAATTCTTGATCGTCGTGATACGCGGCGACCTCGACATCAACGAGACGAAACTGACGAACGCTCTGAAGTGCTCCGACCTCCGGTTGGCCACGGAAGACGAGGTGAGCAAGAGCGGCCTGGTCGCCGGCTTTGCCTCGCCTGTAGGTCTGAAGGGAGTACGGGTCGTCGCCGACGATTCGGTGAAGTCACGCGCTCACTTCATCACCGGTGCCAACAAGTCGGGATACCACCTCAGAAACATCAACTATCCCAGAGATTTCCAGGCTGATGTGGTGGCCGACGTCGCCCTCGCTCGAACCGGGCACCGCTGCCCGCGATGTCGGAGTGAGCTATCTTCGGTTCGAGGCATAGAAGTAGGGCATGTGTTCAAGCTTGGCACGTTTATCAGTGAGAGGTTCGGGGCATCATTCCTGGACAGGGACGGCGGATCCCGACCGGTCATCATGGGGTCCTACGGCATTGGACTGGGCCGGCTGCTGGCGGCCGTAGTGGAACAAAGCCACGATGACAAAGGGATCATCTGGCCACAATCTATCGCCCCGTATCAGGTCTGCCTTTGCTCTCTGCATGCGGACCGGGCCGAGATCTCCGCAGCGGCGGAGCAGATCTATGAAGACCTGCAACAGTCGGGCCTGGAGGTGCTCTTCGATGATCGTATTGATTCGCCGGGGGTCAAGTTCAACGACGCCGACCTCCTGGGCATTCCACTCCGCTTGACCTTATCGCCGCGCACCTTAGAGAGCCGGAGCGTGGAGGCGAAGCGTCGCACCGAGAAGGAATCCCGGCTTCTGCCCTTTGAGGATCTGACGAGACAGGTGACGAGTCTTCTGGCAGAGACTAGGGAGTCTCAACCTTAGTCTAGTTGGCCTGCCCTGCCGGCCGAGCAGCACGGAACGTCAAACCATACTGAGGACAAAGAAGAACTGAACCCCAACACAGACGCAGCCTTTCTTGCGCTTCTTCAGTGAACTACCGTCGCAGGGTCGCGCCGGTCTCCTGGTGCAGTATGTCAAGCATCTGCTGCTCGACGTTGTCTACTTCATCGTCGGTCAAGGTGTGGCTAAGCGACTGATAGATGATCCGTATGGCGAAGGACTTCTTCCCTGCGGGCACCTGCTCTCCGCGATAGAGATCGAATAGAGTGACCTTAGTCACCAGCGGAAAGGCCCGGATTATGCTCTCCATTGTGTGATAGCTCACCTGTTCATCTACCACCAACGCAATGTCGCGGCTGACGCCGGGAAACCGGGGAATGGGGCGATATCTCCTGGTCCTGCTCATCCGCGGCAGCAGTCTCTCGAGGTCGAGTTCCATGATGAACACGGTGTCCGAGAGATCGAAGGCCTGCGCGACTTTGGGATGTATCTCACCCACGATGCCTATTCTGTCGTCGTCAACGAGTATCTCAGCCCCTCTGCCCGGGAACAGAGTTTCGTCGTCGCTAACACGAAAGCCTACGTTTATCCCCCATCCGTTCAGGACGTTTTCCACCACTCCCTTGGCGTCAAAGAAATCCAGCATCTCTTGCCCGGCATGCCACGATAATCCAGACCTGGGACCCCCCAGGGCAGCACACAGCATCTCGTCTTCTCGGGGTAGCCGCTCATCATTGTGAGGTCGCTTAACTTCATCGGTGGCGGGCTGCCGCGGGTTGAACACCTTGCCGATCTCGAAGACCCTTATGCCTGCCGACTCGAACTTCTGGTTGTGTGCCAGTGTAGCCAGAACGCCGGCCCGCAAGCCGGTACGCAGGTATTCTTGTTCTCTTGTCATCGGGTTAGCCACCTTCAGTGGCGGAGTCTCCAACTCCATTCGGGGGGATAGCTTCTGGAGTCTTTCCAGGCTGACCAGGGGATAGGTGAGTATCTCCTGAAAGCCGAGGCCGACCAGAGCATCACGCAAACTTCGCCTGAGGCTGCTTCGGAGGGAGGCCGGAGACGATCTCAACTGCTGTCGGGGCAGGGCAGAACTCAGCCTCGTAACAGGAATCCTCTCATAACCTATGATGCGCACTATCTCCTCCACCAGATCGGGAGCGCATCTGATGTCGCTCCGCCAATACGGTACCGACACCGCAATCCGCGAACCCCGGTCGACCTCCCTGCACTCAAAGCCCAGAGACCTCAACACCTTGAGCATCTCGTCAACATCGACCTCCAGACCCGAGAGACGTGCCACCTCGCGGACCGGAAGTACTACTGACTCGTATTCGCGCTTGCCGGGGTACACATCGACCACACCTCCGGCCGCTGCACCGCCGGCTACTTCAAGCAGGAGTTGAGTGGCCCGTCTCAAAGGCTCAGGCGGAAGATCGCTACTGAGTCCCTTCTCAAAGCGCACCGAGGCCTCGCTCCGCAACTGAAGACGCTCACACCCGCGACGAATGGCGACCTGGTTGAAGTTCGCAGATTCCAGAAGGACGGCTTCAGTTGCCTCGGTAACCTCAGAAGCTCCACTGCCCATGATTCCGGCAACGGCAATCGCCTCCTCCTCGTCTGCGATGACCAGCATGTCGGGATCCAGACGACGTTCCGTTCCATCGAGGGTAGTTATGGTCTCAGCAGGTGCGGCTCTGCGGACCACGACTTGCCGGCCCTTCAGTCTGTGATAGTCAAACGCGTGAAGGGGCTGGCCGTACTCCAGCATGACATAGTTGGTGACGTCAACAACGCTGTTTACAGGACGCATGCCATAGCTGTTCAAGCGTTGCTGTAGCCAGCCCGGAGAGCTGCCTACCTTAACCCCGAGGATCAAAGTGGCACAGTACCTGGGGCACAGGTCGGGCGCACTGACGCTAACAGAGACCAGAGAATCTATACGCTGCTCCGATTCCTGGTAGCCAACGGACGGCGGACGGAGCGGCGCCCCGGTGAGAGCAGCGACTTCGCGGGCAATGCCGATCACCGACAAGCAATCGGGCCGGTTAGGGGTTATGTCAAGATCAAGAATCGTATCACCCAGATAATCACCGAGAGGGGCGCCTACCGGCGCGTCCAACGGCAAGACCAGAATACTCTCATGATCATCGGAAATACCAAGTTCCTTCTCGGAGCAAACCATGCCCTCGGAGACTACGCCGCGGATTCTTGCGGGCTTGAGGGACACGGTTTGCCCGGTGCGGCCGTCTATGAGCCGGCCTCCTACGCGCGCGAACGGCACCCTCTGGCCAACGCGAATATTGGGGGCTCCGCAAACCACGGTGAATCCCCCACCACCCAGGTCAACTGTAGCCAGCGTAAGCCGGTCGGCATGGGGATGAGGTGTGAGATCTGTCACCTCCCCTACCACCACATTGTCCCAGGCTTGGCCCACCGACTCTACGGCACTGAGTTCAAGGCCGGCTATGGTTAGTTTGTTGCCCAACTCCAGCGCTGAAAGTGTTATGTCAACATACTCACCTAGCCACTTGAGCGAGACCTTCATGTCATCACCTTGAACTCTAGAATTGCCTCAAGAACCTGAGGTCATTGTTATAGAAGAGGCGTATGTCATCGACGCCGTATCTGAGCATAGGCAATCGCTCAACTCCCATCCCGAAGGCGAAGCCGCTGTAGATATCGGGGTCGATGCCGACTCGCGCCAGTACGTCCGGATGGACCATCCCGGCCCCCAGTATTTCGATCCACCCGCTATGGCCACACAATCGGCAGCCGGCGCCGGCGCAGGCCAGACATTCGATGGCCATCTCAGCCCCTGGCTCCACAAACGGGAAGTAGTCACACCGGAAGCGTACCTTCCTCTCATCTCCGAACAGGCAGCGGCAGAACTCAAGCAGAGTGCCTTTTAGATCGGCCATAGTGATGTTCGTGTCCACAGCCAGACCTTCAACCTGGAAGAAGATCGATTCGTGAGTGGCGTCAGTCGCTTCGTATCTGTAGGCCCTCCCCGGCACTATGACCCTTATGGGCGGGCGCTCTCTCTCCATCAACCTGATCTGCATCGGCGACGTGTGAGTACGCAATAGTGTAGTCTCTTCTCCCCCACCTGTCTCTACCCACAGTGTGGCAAACATCTCACGCGCTGGATGGTGCGGAGGAATGTTCAGGGCTTCGAAATTGTAGTATTCCAACTCCACCTCGGGACCCTCAATCGTCTGAAAGCCCATATTACCGAAAATCTCGCAGATCTCGTTGATCGTCTGCGTAATGGGGTGAAGACCACCGATGGGATAAGGTCGGCCGGGCAAGGTCACGTCCAACTGCCGGGATTTCAAAGGAGAGGCCAGGAGAGCTTCCTGCAGTTGTCTCTCTTTCTCGCTAAGGCCTGACTCTAAAGCTGTTTTGACTTCGTTAGCCTGTGCGCCCGCCCTCCGCCTTTCTTCCGCGGGCAGGGTAGCCAGCGAACGCAGGATTTGGATCAGGGCGCTCTTCTTACCCAGGTGACGGACACGCCACAGCTCCAACCCTCGAAGACTATCGACTTCGCTTAGCTCGCTAAGAGCTTGAGTGCGGAGACCTTTGAGTTGATCCAGCATTGGATGTCTGGCGGTGTCGTCCTTGTCCGCAATACCCGGTATTCGCGGGCGTTGTGTCAGTGCCGGCGGGACTAATCGGCCTCAGTCACCGAGGCAATCAATGCGCCGAAGCCTTCAGGGTCTCTCACCGCCATCTCAGCTAACATCTTGCGGTTGATCTCTATGTTGGATTGTCTCAGCCTTGCCACAAACTGACTGTAAGTGAGTCCTCTGGCCCGCACGGCGGCGTTGATGCGGGTGATCCAAAGCTGCCTGAAGTCACCCTTTCGCTCGCGACGATGTCTATAGGAATAGTCGAGCGCATGCAGCATGGACTCATGAGCCGTTCTGTAGCGGTTATGTCTGGCTGCTCGATGCCCTTTGGTCAGCTCAAGCACTTTCTTGTGTCGTCTGTGGGTGACCTTCCCACTCCTAGCTCTTGGCAAGATTCCTCCTTTGGGCGCTACCCGTTATCGGTCCTCATTCTGCCGGCAACATAGTAGACTGCTATCAATGCAGTGCCAACAAACAGACTGATAAGCCCCGGTATACCTGCTATTCTGCCTACCTCGAAGACGAAGGCAGTGATGATCCCCGCAATACCCACGCCTGTCAGTATGGCACCGACAAGCAGCAATACCCAGCCTGGGCGCGCTGATGGCTGATCTGGCTGGTATAGCCCTTTCTCGATCAAGGCTCTGTCCCTTCTGTATTCAGTCCAGATCGACAGCAACGGTATCAAGAAGACAAAGACTATTGCTACGATCGGTACTAAGATCTCCATGTTTGTCCTGCTCTATATGCGACCGCTATCTATAAGGCAAAAGCCTGCCGACCCTCTTCCTGTCCGCTGGAGAGACCCGAAGCGTCTCGTCGTAGAGGCGCTTGGTTCTCGGAGCCTTCTTCCGTCTGAGGTGGCTCTTACCGCACTTAGTCCGCATCAGCCTCCCGGAGCCTGTCGTATGGAAGCGGCTCTTTGCCCCTTTATGTGTTTTCAGTTTTGGCATCTGTTTCTGTCTCCTTGGATTTTTTCAGAGAAACTGGCGCAAGGACCAGGGAAATACTCCTCTGCTCGGTAGCCGTGCTGCTTACCACGGCCAGGTCCTTCGAGGCCTCGGCCACTTCGCGTAACACCTTCCAACCCAGTTCAGGATAGATGATTTCGCGCCCTCTAAATCTCAACAGTAACTTCACTTTATTGCCTTGCTCCAGGAGTTTCCTCGTGGTCTTAATCTTCGCCTGCAGATCATGCTCCTCTATCTTCGGTCTTAGTCGGACCTCCCTGAGTAAGCCCACCCGCTGGCCTCTCTTGGCCTTCCGCTCTTTCTTCGTCTGCTCATATTTGTACTTGCCATAATCAAGAAGCCGACATACCGGGGGATTCCCTGTTGCTACCTGGACCAGATCGAGACCTCGCTCCTGAGCAGCTTGTAGCGCTTTTGGCAGGGGGAGCACACCGAGCTGTTTCCCGTCTTCACCTATAAGACGAACCTCTCTGGCTCTGATTCTCCTGTTGGTGGGTACGTCTCTAACTATACTCTTTCTCCCCCGCACGGTATTCACGACCTGGACTCTATGGCAGTCTTTATCCTGCTCTTAATAGCTGCCACAGCCTCTGGGCCCAGGTCCTCATTGCTCCTCGCGCGAAGCGAGGCGCTGGCTGAAGCCACTTCCTTATCACCCACTATCAGCATATATGGCACCTTCTCCAATTGGGCCTCTCTTATCTTCAGGTTCATTCTCTCGGAGCGGTCGTCTACTATCGCCCGGACACCTTCGCTCCTGAGGTCGGCCTCCACCCCGTGAGCGTAATCCGCATGTCGGTCCGCTATGGGAATAATGACCGCCTGGACTGGAGCCAGCCATACAGGAAACGCACCGCCGTAGTGCTCGGTGAGGCATGCAACGAAACGCTCCATGGCACCGAGCACTGTGCGATGTATCATCGTCACACTATGCTCCGATCCATCTTCCCCAATATAACAGAAATGAAATCGTTGTGGCAAGTTGAAGTCAACCTGGATGGTAGGGCCCTGCCATTCATGTCCCAGAGCATCCCTGAGTTTGACATCGATCTTTGGTCCGTAGAACACACCCTCCCCCGGGTCTTCTTCATAGTCCAGCGCCAGCCTATCCAGAACATGTCTCAAGGACTCCGTGGCCTCTTCCCACATTGCCGCTGTGCCGGCGTACCTCTCGGGACGCGTTGATAGGAACACTTCATACTCTTCAAACCCAAAGCTGGACATCATGAACTGCGCCAACCTCACAACCTCCAGTAGCTCGTCCTCCACCTGATCGGGTCGGCAGAAGATGTGCGCATCGTCCTGAGTGAATCCTCTTACCCTGGCCATACCGTACAGCACACCCGTTCTCTCGTACCTGTACACCGTGCCCAGTTCCGCATACCTGATGGGCAGGTCACGATAGCTGCGCAATCGGCTCTTGTAGATCAGGATGTGCCCCAGGCAATTCATGGGTCTGAGCATGTAGTGCTGTCCTTCGATCTCCATCGGGGGATAGAGGGATTCCCTGTAGAACTCCCAGTGTCCGCTAGTCTTCCACAGGTCCAGTTTGGCGATGTGAGGAGTGTAGATGATGTCGTAGCCACGCTTATCGTGCTCATCCTTCCAATAGTCTTCGATTATACGTCGGACCAGAGCGCCTCTGGGATGCCAGCAGATCAGGCCGGGCCCAATCTCCTCATGAGTGCTGAAGAGGTCCAGGTCTTTTCCCAGCTTCCTGTGATCCCTCTTGGCGGCTTCGGCCTGACGCTGCAAATACTCCCCTAGTTGTTCCTCGCTTTCAAAGGCCACCCCGTAGATCCTCTGCAGCATGGGCCGCTTCTCGTCGCCCCGCCAGTATGCTCCTGCTATGCGAGTAAGCTTGACCGCTCTCAGTTCGCCGGTTGAGTTCAGATGAGGGCCCCGACACAAGTCCCAAAACGATCCATGCTTGTAGATAGTCACGTCGGCTTCCGGAATCTCTTCGAGTAACTCCAGCTTGTAGGGCTGGTCGGCAAAGAGTTCTCGCGCCCGCTTCTTGCTCATTTGCTCTGTCACGAAACTGGCATCACGAAGGATGAACTCCCCCATCTTGTCTTCGATCACGGGCAAGTCATCCGGTGTTAATGGGCGCGGTAGCTCAAAATCGTAGTAGAAGCCATTCTCAATCGTGGGCCCAATTCCAAATTTGGCTTCGGGAAAGAGGTGTTGCACTGCCTCGGCCATAACATGAGCAGCCGAGTGCTGCATCCGCTCGAGTTGCTCATCCCTTGCTTCACGTTTCATCTCAAACTGCCTGCAATGGGGCACCAGATCAACTGTATACTCATCGAAAAAATGGGCGGTACTGGACTTGAACCAGTGACCTCTGCGATGTCAACGCAGCGCTCTAACCACTGAGCTAACCGCCCGCTCTACGATTCTAGCAGACATAGCTGAACGCAACAAACCTTCGGTAGTGCGGGAGAACCAGAGGATCGACTGTCCTCGGGAGGTCTGGATGTTGAACATCCACGGAGCGCTACGCCTGCGATATCTATTCCTTTCCCCGCAGCCTTACACCGCTGGTGATGTTGACCTCTATAGCTTGACCGCAATTGGGACAGGTCACCTCCATCACAAGGGGTCTTCCCATCACCCTCTCTACAAGTGAAGTCACTATCGAATCCATATTGTCTAGTCTGTCATCTAACATGTCAAGTCGTCTGACTAACTGCCCCATATTCGGGTCCTGGCTTCTCTGTCCGGGTGGATTACCTTTATCCTGCGGAACCAACTTATAGACTCTTCTCCACGACGCCCAGTGATTCTAATTCGGCTTTGTCCTCTTTCATCAGCTTATCTATCTGCTCGGCGATGGTGCGCTCCAGATACTTCCGAAAGGCATCCCGGGCGGCGGGCGATGATCTTACTGCCTCCTTCACCTTCTGCCATTCGTCGGCTATTACCTCATTCATCTGCTCAACGCTTATGGGCTGTTTCCCCTGCCATAGCTCTTCAATTCTGTCCAAGACCCTGAGCGTCATAGCCCTCTTAATGCGATCGAACGAGATTATCTCCTCCATTGTATAAGGTTGCCCGGCTTTCTTCTCGGTCATATCTGTTACCTCCTCCGATCATATTTGTTCTAGCCAGTATCATACGTGCAGCAGGGCCGCTTGTCAAGGCACACCAGGCCTGCGCTGTTGAATTTCTGCCGTTGAGGGCGTATGATATCCGTCTGAAAGGAGGTGTTCTGGAGATGTGCGAAGTCGAAGTCGGTAAGGTGACGGATTTCTTTGCTAAGCCGGTGGTAGCCGGCATAGAGCTAAGCGGCCCATTAAGAGTCGGCGATAGACTCCATATTAAGGGCAGCTCCACAGATATGGAACTGGCCGTGGAATCTATGCAGATTGAGCGTGTTAACGTTACTGAAGGCAAGCCAGGCGATATTGTAGGCATAATAGTCCCGGATAGGGTGAGACCGGGCGACAGGGTCTACAGGATCACTGAAGGGCCTTAAGCAGATTCGCCATCTCGATAGCGTTTGCCGCGGCGGTGAAGCCCCTATTGCCTTCCTTGGCTCCCGCTCTCTGGATAGCCTGCTCCAAGGTATCGGCGGTGATAATGCCCTGTATTACCGGCAGTCCTGTGTCCAGACTCACCTTGCCGATCCCTCTGTTTACCTCCGAGGCTACATACTCAGAGTGCGGAGTGCCGCCTCGAATCACTGCGCCCAGGCATATGATAGCATCGTACCGATTGCTCTGTGCCAGTTTCTTACTGGTAATAGGGATCTCCAGACAACCGGGAGTCCAGGCAACGTCGATGTGCGCCTCATTGACTCCGTGACGTAAGAGAGCGTCTCTTGCTCCCTCAAGCAACTTCGCAGTGATCAACTCGTTGAAGCGAGACACAACCACAGCGAACTTCAGGCCTTTCCCTATCAGGATTCCTTCGTAGTGTTTGGCCATCATTGGACCTCCTCTATACCTAGAATGTGCCCGAACTTCTCCTGCTTGGTCTGCAAGTACCTCATGTTATAAGGGTTGCAGGGGGCTATCAGCGGCACAGTATCAACTATCTTGATTCCGTAGCTCTCCAACCCGATAACCTTCTTCGGATTGTTCGTGAGCAACCTGATATTGCGCAGACCCAGGTCGGCCAGAATCTGAGCGCCTACCCCGTATTCTCTCAGATCAGGGGCAAACCCAAGCGCGATGTTGGCCTCCTCCGTATCCATGCCCTGGTCCTGGAGTGCGTAGGCACAGAGTTTGTTATGAAACCCGATTCCTCTGCCCTCCTGTCTCATATACAGGAAAACACCCCGGTCTTCCTCGGCTATGCGCTGCAAGGCCATTTCAATCTGGGGTCCACAGTCACATCTCAGGCTGCCGAACACATCTCCGGTCAGACACTCGCTGTGCACCCGCACCAGCACCGGCTCATCACCGGATATGTTGCCTTTAACGAGCGCCATGTGCTCAGCCGCATCGACAGCACTGCTATACGCCACAGCTCTATAGTCGCCATAGATCGTCGGTAGTTTGGCCTCTGTCACCTTCTGCACCATCTTCTCGTGACGAATGCGATAGGCAATCAAGTCGGCGATCGCAACGATCTTGATGTCGAATCTAGCGGCGATAGCCTGAAGCTGGGGCATCTGGGCCATAGTGCCATCCTCATCCATGATTTCACATATGACACCGGCCGGATACAGCCCGACCAGCCTGGCAAGATCAACGATAGCTTCAGTGTGTCCCGCTCGCACCAGCACACCACCTTCTCTGGCTCGAATCGGGAATACGTGCCCGGGTTGAACCAGGTCACTCGGCCTGGTGTCAGGATCAAGCACAGTCTTAATGGTCTGTGCACGATCAAAGGCAGATATCCCTGTCGTTACCCGGTCCTTGGCCTCAATAGAAACCGTAAAGGCAGTAGCGTAACGGGCGGTGTTATTGCCAACCATCAGTGGGATCGCCAGTTCGTCGAGCCTCTGGCCGGCAATGGGAAGACATATCAACCCCCTGCCGTGCTTGGCCATGAAGTTAATCGCCTCAGGGGTGACCTTCTCAGCAGCTATCGCGAGGTCGCCCTCATTTTCCCGCGCCTCGTCATCGACAAGAATGATAAGCTTGCCTGCTTTGATGTCTTCGATTGCCTCGGAAATGCTAGCCAGCATCTGTCCCCCCTGTGAATCCATACTCTGCGAGGAACTCAGAGTCCAGTCGCTGTGTTCTTCGTTCATTGAGCCCCTCAACATACTTAGCTATTATATCTGCTTCCAGGTTAACTACGTCGCCGGGCCTTCTCTCGCCCAACGTAGTGTGTTCCATGGTGTAAGCCACTAGAGAAACTGAGAGAGATAGGGCATCAAACCCTGCTATGGTAAGGCTAACACCGTCAATGGCGATGAAGCCCTTATCAACAACATAAGGCATCAGTCTAGCCGGCACGGAAACCCTCATAATGCGCGCAGCCTCCTCGGCAGCTATGCTCACAACTCCTCCCGTGTCATCGATATGACCTAACACCAGGTGACCGCCGAGCCGTCCACCGAGCACAAGCGCCCTTTCCAGATTCACATGGTCGTTATAGCGAAGGCCACCGAGATTAGTGCGTCGTAACGTCTCAGGCATAATATTAGCACTGAAGCGGCGATTTTCCAAGGAGATCACCGTTAAGCAGACGCCGTTAACCGCTATGCTATCACCTTCCTTCATCCCTTCTAGTGGTTCAGGAGTCTCGAAGGTCAGGTGGTGAGCAGTTGCCTCTTTTAATGTCCCGATCTCTTCAACTATTCCAGTGAACATGGTGTTGCACTCGCGATCGCCTTATCCCCTCGCGGCAAATCCTGGTCTACATATCCCGTAACCAGCACATCGTTGCCAAGACTCTTCACAGCGGTGCGCTTAAGACGCATAGCCTCGGCCATCTTGTCAATGCCACGGCCCGCAACAGTCGTAGCCCCACTGCCTCCGATAATTACCGGTGAGATGAATGCCAGCACCTTGTCTACCAGGCGGCGGTCGAAAAGCGAACCCAGAAGCTCACCCCCACCTTCCACCAGGACACTGCCGATCTCGCGTTTACCCAATAGCTTCAGCAGCTCGAGCGCATCTACGCCGCCCTCGCTGGCAGGCAATTCCAACACTTCGACGCCAACCTCCATGAACCTCTCCTTCTTTGCGGGATCAAAAGGTTCCGCTACCACAAGCATAGCTTTGCCGGGCGACTGAAAGACGTGGGCGTTCAACGGCACTCTCCCCTGGCTATCCACAATCAGACGCAGAGGCTGCATCCTCCCTGTGCCCCCTCTTCCACCGCAGCCTCTGGCGGTAAGGCGAGGGTTGTCAGCGAATACGGTGTTAACCCCTACCATTACGGCATCGACGACGTACCGCAGAGCATGGGCATACCTCCGCGCGTCTGCCCCGGTTATCCATTTGGATTGACCGGTCCGGGTGGCAATCTTGCCATCAAGGCTCATGGCGAACTTGGCTATCACGAATGGTAGGCCGGTAGTGACGTGTTTGATATACGCCTCGTTGATGTGGTGGGCCTTCTGCTCACAGATGCCCACGTGGGTCTTGATACCCGCGCCATTGAGCCTGCGGATGCCGCGCCCCGACACCAACGGATTCGGGTCACGCAGTGCTATGTACACCTCCGCTATCCCCGCCTGTATTATGGCTTCCGTGCAGGGTGGAGTGCGTCCATAGTGACAGCATGGCTCCAGGGTAACATACATGGTAGCCCCCCGTGCTCTGTCGCCAGCCTGGCGAAGGGCCACTACCTCTGCATGATCAGAGCCGACAGGCCGAGTGTATCCCATGCCCACCCAAGCTCCATCCTTGATGACTGCTGCCCCTACTGCCGGATTGGGCCTCGTATATCCCATAGCTAACCCGGCTAGAGACAGAGCGCATTTCATGTAGTCCTGAGATGCCATTATAACCCACCCCTTCGGGACGAACTACTTACAGGGTCTGGCATCTGCGGCTTCACTCTACCTTCAGTGGTCATATCACAAGCTATAGGTAAGCTCTTGCCCTCTAACTCGAAAGTGCCCCTTGCACCGATCAGTACCAATTGTAACAACAGCTTCGGCGAACTGCAAAACGAGGACCGACGAATAGCAAGATCTTCGCTCATCTGGTATAGTTGAACGGTCGGCCAATGGAAAAAGCTTTCGAGATAATGGACCATACCGCCGATGTCGGGATCATCGCATACGGTGCAAGCATCGAGGATCTGTTCTCCAATTCTGCCATGGCCCTATTCAGCCTCATTACCGAACTGGAGGACGTCGAGGAGAAACTGCGTCTTGACGTGGAAGTCAGCGGCGAGGATACGGAAAGCCTGCTGGTGGAATGGCTTAATGAACTCATATACCTCGTTGATGCCAGACACGTTCTGCTCAAGCGATTCGTTATCGAAAGCCTGACCGAGAGGGAGCTTCATGCTGTCTGCTACGGCGACGAGTTTGATCCCGCAAAACACAAGATGAAGGTCGGCGTGAAGGCAGCTACCTATCATATGCTAGAATTGGCGAAGAGCGATGGATACAGCGCACAGGTGATATTCGACATATAGGAGTAGAAGATATGGCGAGATGGCAAGGGCAGCTTATCAAGGTGGATGATTGCCGCTGGAAGATTCCAGAGAATTATAAGTCAGGCATGAGAGTTCCCGGTCTCATCTACGCCAGCCAGGAGATGCTGGAATCCATGCTCGACGAACAAACCCCCGAGCAGGTGGCAAATGTCGCTTTTCTGCCCGGCATTGTGGGTTACTCGCTTGCCATGCCGGATATTCACTGGGGCTATGGATTCCCTATAGGAGGAGTAGCAGCTACGAGTGTCGAGGATGGTGTGATTTCTCCAGGAGGAGTGGGTTACGACATCAACTGCGGCGTGAGGTTGCTGCGCACCGACCTTACCGAGGATGACGTGCGGCCCAAAATAGACCAGCTTGTCAGCGCGCTGTTCCGGGATGTCCCGTCAGGCCTCGGCTCGGAGGGAACGATCAAGGCGGGGCAAAAGGAGATGCACCAGCTGATGGTTGAGGGAGCTCGCTGGGCAGTGAAGCGCGGCCTTGGTTATGAGGAGGACCTGGATGCTACTGAGGAGAACGGTTGTCTCAGCGGCGCCGATCCCGCGAAGATCAGCGACAGAGCGGCAAAGAGAGGTATGCCTCAGGCAGGTACACTGGGATCAGGGAACCATTTTCTTGAGGTACAGGTGGTGGAGGAGATATACGACTCGGAGGCAGCCGGCGTCATGGGCATCGCCGAGCAAGGCCAGGTGCTGGTCTTGATTCACACGGGCTCTCGTGGCTTTGGGCACCAGATATGTACCGACCATCTTCGAGTCATGGAGCGGGCGGTTTCCAAGTACGGGATAAAACTTCCCGACCGCCAGCTCGCCTGCGCCCCCGTACAGTCATCGGAAGGCCAGGACTACCTGGCGGCCATGGCATGTGCCGCTAACTATGCCTGGAATAACCGGCAGTGTATAGCCCACTGGGTGAGAGAGGCGTTTGGCAAGGTTTTTGATCAAAGCCCGGAGAGCCTCGGCATGAGGCAGATATACGATGTTGCCCACAACATCGCCAAGATAGAAGAACACGTGGTGGACAGCGATAAGCTCAGAGTTTGTGTGCACCGCAAGGGGGCTACGCGCGCATTTCCGCCGGGCCATAGGGACATACCTGATCGCTACAAAGGGATAGGGCAGCCTGTCCTCATACCCGGAGATATGGGGCGTTGCTCCTTCGTCGCTGTGGGCACTCAGAAGGCTATGGATGAGACCTTCGGGTCCACCTGCCATGGTGCCGGTAGAATGCTGAGTCGCGGAGCGGCAAAGCGCACCTTAAAGGGTGCCGACATAGTTCGGGAACTGGAGAGCAGAGGCATTGCCGTCAAAGCGGGAAGCATTCCTTCTCTGGCGGAAGAAGCATCGCAAGCCTACAAAGATGTTACCAAGGTCATAGAGGTGGTGCATCGAGCCGGCATCTCTCGGAAAGTGGCCATGGCCGTACCTCTGGGCATTATCAAGGGCTGATTACCAGACTCTTACCCGGCATCGGCGAGGGCTGGCAATGACAGACTCAGTGATTAAACTCCCCCATGCGCCTTTGAGAGGTGATGTATCCCTGGAGGAAACGATATCAAGGCGCAGGTCAGTTCGCACTTACCGTATAGATGCCCTGGACCTGTCCGCGATTAGTCAATACTATGGGCGGCGCAGGGGCTCACCGACGGACGGAGGTTCAGGGCAGTACCCAATCCCGGAGCGACCTATCCTCTGGAGGTCTTTCTCTGCGCAGGCGAGCGAGGCGTTGTTGCCAATTAGGCGAAGACACCCCTAGAGCCGTTGGAGGCGGGCATCTGTCGATATGATGCAGATTCTCATTCTCTCACCCTGCACAGGCCTGGCGATTTCAGGTCTGATCTCGCGCAGGCCGCTCTAAACCAGGAGTTCATTGGCGAGGCTCCGGCGAGCATCGTTATCTGTGCCCTGTATCAGAGAACTGCTACGAGATATGGCGCACGTGCACAGAGATATGTTCACATGGAGGTGGGACACGCTGGCCAGAATACCCACTTGCAGGCTGTGGCCCTGGGCTTGGCCAACGTAGAGGTCGGGGCATTTCGTGATGAGGAGGTGCGCATAGTTCTGGGAGTGGCGGGGGAGGTGAAGACTCTGTATATATTGCCCCTCGGCAAGCCCCGGTGAAGAGCTATAGAACCCGGGGCACACCCTTGTGCTGTACCGGCTGACGGGCGTTTCTGAGCCATAGAGGTACTGAGCGCAAGCCCCACCTGCTACAGCTACAGCCTCGTTTGACTGCTAAGGGAGAAAGCTATAGAATGACCTGTCTAAGTGGTGGAGAGCGCAAAGCAGCATGGAACTCGTTGACCAGGTGCTCAAGGGCGAAAACAGCGCCCTGGCACGCCTCATCAGCCTGGTTGAGAACGAAAGCAGCCACATCCCCGAGGTCATGAAGCTCATATGCCCGCACCTGGGGAAGGCGCATTGCGTAGGGATCACCGGGCCTCCGGGATCAGGGAAAAGCACGCTGGTAGACAGGTTGACAGTTTTGGCGAGGAAACAGGGCCTGGAGGTGGGGATCATTGCTGTAGATCCCTCGAGCCCGTTCACAGGAGGGGCAGTACTAGGCGACCGCATCAGAATGCAACAGCACTATCTCGATCCGGGGGTCTTTATACGCAGCATGGCCACGCGTGGGAGTCTGGGTGGACTGCCCGAGGCGGCCAGTTCCGTGATCAGACTGCTGGATGCTGCAGGCAAAGACATCATCATGGTAGAGACAGTAGGGGTAGGGCAAAGCGAAGTGGACATCATGGAGAAAACGGACACCGTGATCGTAATACAGTGTCCCGAGTCTGGAGATGCCATACAGACAATGAAAGCAGGGTTGTTTGAGATCGCAGACATATTTGTCGTCAACAAGGCCGACCACCCCGATGCAGATAAGCTCGTGCGCGACATACAGGCGATGCTGAACCTGCGTGAGCCAGGCTGGTGGGACATACCTGTCATAGCAACTGAAGCTGTTAACGATGTCGGCATCGAAGACCTTTACACGCAAATCCAGTCACACCGGCAGGCTCTCTGTGAGACAGGCCAGCTCTTGCAGCGCCGTAGGCTACAACGGAAATTCGATTTTGTGAGGACTGTGGAGCGCAAACTAACTCATAAGCTGCTCAAATCAGTGGAGCAGGACGGGCAGTTGAGCGTCTACATCGATAAGGTGGAAAAGGGAGAGCTTGACCCGTACTCCGCTGCCGAGGAAGTACTTAGGTCAGAAAAGCTCCTGACCGACTGGATATGTCAATAACCCCCTTAATTAACCTTCATGGCAAACAGCTATGACGTCGTCATAGTCGGGGCAGGTCCGGCGGGTATATTCGCAGGCCTGGAGCTCTGCAACTCGGGCCTTAACGTTTTGCTTCTGGACAAGGGAAGAGAACTCCCAGCCCGCGTTTGCCCGGTACAGCATGGCGGCAATCGTTGTGTCCTTTGTTGCCCGTGCCATCTAGTAAGTGGCTTTGGGGGCGCCGGGGCCTTTAGCGATGGCAAACTGACGTTATCCACCCAGGTGGGCGGCCGGCTGAAAGACCTGATCGGCTTACGGCAGGCGCAGGTGCTAATAGACTACGTCGATTCCCTGTATCTCAAATTCGGCGCTCCCTCGGAGTTCTATGGTGTAGGTGAGGGTGTCGCCGCGCTTGAGCAGCAGGCTAAGTCGGCCGGGTTTACCCTGACCCCCATCAAGTTGCGCCACCTGGGAACCGAGATCTGTTATGAAGCCTTGAAAGCCATGCAGGACTATCTGTCGCCCAGACTGGATATCAGGATGAGAGCTGCAGTGACGAGTATTGCGGTTGACGATAACGGGAACAAGGTACTTGAAACCGACGACGGTCAGAGGCTCAATTGTCGGTACCTGATTCTGGCACCCGGGAGAGAGGGGTCAGAATGGCTATGCAATGAAGCCCGAAAGCTCAAGCTGACCCTCTACTCCAATCCTGTCGACGTTGGTTGTCGAGTCGAGGTACCAATGGCAACCATGGAGCATCTGACCTCGACTTTGTACGAGGCGAAGCTGGACTTCTACTCAAGCAGCTTCAACGATCGAGTCCGCACATTCTGCATGTGCCCGGGGGGTGAGGTGATCATGGAGTCGACCGGTGGGGTCGATCCCGTCATTACGGTCAACGGCATTGGCTACGCCAAGCCGAGAACAATGAACACTAACTTCGCTGTGCTGGTGAGCACTACTTTCACCGAGCCGTTCCATGAGCCCATCGCTTACGGCAAGTATCTGGCAAGGCTGGGCAATGTCCTGAGCGGCGGCGTTCTGGTGCAAAGACTCGGAGACCTATTAGACGGTCGGCGCTCCACGCCTGCCCGCCTCCAGGAGAGCCATGTAGAACCGAGCCTGAAGGCAGCGGTGCCGGGAGACCTGAGCTTTGCGCTTCCCTACCGTTATCTCAAGAGCATAACAGAGATGCTCCAGGCCATGGACAAACTGGTTCCGGGTGTCTCATCTCCGCACACTCTACTCTATGGCATAGAGGTCAAGTTCTATTCCAGCCAACTGAAGGTGACTCCCTGCCTGGAGACCGAAGTCGAAAACGTGTTCGCTGCGGGCGATGGCGCGGGTATCAGTCGAGGGCTGGTGCAGGCCTCAGTCTCGGGGACGGTGGCAGCCAGGGAGATATTGAGACGCTCCGGCAAGAAGCGTTCCTGCATCTCTTGAGGCATCACGCCTCTTCAGCGCCTATTGCGCTCCTGCCGACGCCAAAGCCAGGCTTGTCTGGAGTGAACTGGCGCGTGGCCGAGTCCGTGGGCAATCGTGACGAGAGCGCGGTCTACGCCACCACATATGCCGTCTCAGATCATCTAAGGACCTGACCGAGTACATACGTGCCGAGTACATACGGTTGACCTTTGTTCTCTGCCTTGTTAGACTACGGCGGGGGGTGCGATGGAAATAACGATAAGCGTCATCAAAGCGGACATCGGCGGTTACGTTGGGCATTCTTCGAGCCACCCCGATGTAGTAGAAAAGGGGAGGCAGAAGCTCATATCAGCCCAAAGCGAGGGCCTGCTCACGGATCATCATGTAACCGTATGCGGCGATGATCTCCAGTTGATAATGACCCACCAGAAGGGCACCGACAATGAGCAGATTCACAAGCTGGCATGGGACACATTTGTCGAGTGTACCGCTGTAGCTAAGAGCCTGAAGCTACACGGTGCAGGACAGGACCTTCTGTCGGAAGCCTTCTCGGGCAATGTCAGAGGCATGGGCCCCGGAATTGCTGAGATGCAGTTTTCCGAGCGCGAGGCTGAGACCATCATCATATTCATGGCAGACAAAACGTCCTCGGGAGCCTGGAACCTGCCGCTATACAAGATGTTTGCCGACCCCTTCAACACCATCGGACTGGTCATAGCCTCTAACATGCACTCCGGCTTCGCTTTTGAAGTGCATGATGTCAAAGAAAGCAAGAAGATCAGGTTCAACGCTCCCGAGGAGATCTACGACATGCTGGTCTATCTCGGTGCGCCGAGCCGCTACGCCGTCAAGGCAGTCTATCATAAGGAGAGCGGCGAGATCGCGGCTGTCTCCTCTACCGAGAAATTGTCTCTTATGGCGGGCAGATACGTAGGAAAGGATGACCCGGTGTGCGTCGTTCGCTCGCAGGGGAAGTTCCCGGCTGTAGGCGAGATACTGGAACCTTTCTCGTTTCCTCATATAGTGGAGGGATGGATGAGAGGCTCGCATAATGGCCCCCTTATGCCAGTAGCTTGCGGCCAGAGCAACCCTTGCCGTTTCGATGGCCCGCCAAGAGTGGTAGCTGCTGGTTTCCAGCTCGCCAACGGCAAGCTGGTCGGCCCCCGTGATCTCTTCGACGATCCGGCGTTCGACGAGGCCCGTCATCAGGCAAATATCCTGGCGGATTTCTTGCGCCGAATGGGTCCATTCGAACCCCATCGCCTGCCGCTTGAGGAAATGGAATACACCACCATGCCCGAGGTGGCCAGGAAGCTGGAGTCGAGATTCGAAGACATCTAGTCGGCCCTCGGGACACAAATGACTGAGCTTCTCCTGGCTAGCTCGAATCCCGGAAAGACCAGGGAATACCGCCTCCTCCTCGATGGCGTGGGTTATCAGATAACCACGTTGCCTGAAGAGAGAATCAACGAAGCGGTCACCGAATCGGGACACACTTACGAGGAGAATGCCCGGCTAAAAGCGGTCACATATGCCAGGCGCAGCCGGCTCACTACACTCGCGGATGATTCGGGACTTGAGGTGGATGTCCTGGACGGGGCTCCGGGCGTGCAATCAGCCCGCTTTGCCGGTGAGTCTGCTACCGATACCGAGAGAGTGAACCTGCTCCTGGCCAAACTCAGCGGTGTTCCCTGGGCAAGGCGGACAGCCCGTTTCAAATGCGTTATCGTTATAGCCTCGCCGGCAGGTGGCCTGGCGACATGCTACGGTGAGTGCCAGGGCCTTATCGCCTTTGAAGCGAGGGGTGAAGGCGGTTTCGGCTATGATCCCGTCTTCTACCTTCCCGAGCTAGACAAGACTATGGCTGAGTTGCCTGCCGAGGTTAAGAACCGGATCAGCCACCGGGGCCGAGCAAGTCAGTGCGCGCGGCAGGTGCTCCTGCAACTGCGTAGCCGGCAGTAAGCTTGATCCATGCCGCCACGCGTGAATAGGCCACCCGTAAGCGGAAGCGGGTCGATGACAACTGCACACTCAGCAGTCTGAATACCACAACCCGGCCAGCCGGTCGGCGTCTTGCAGTAGCGCCTTCCCCCGCGGAGATCTTCAGTGACACGCGGCGAGGCCACTTTTCGCGAATATTCGACCAATATTGAACCAAAACTATTGACATTCGTGTAACGTATAGCTTATCCTAGTAGAAAAAGGGAGGTGAACGCATGCAAGCATACTGTATGAAGTGCCGCGCCAAGAGGGAAATGAAAGACACCAAGAGCATAATCATGAAGAACCGCAGGCCGGCTACTCAAGGTGTGTGTCCCGTATGCGGGACCAAGATGTTCCGAATAGGCAAAGCCTGACGCTAGTACCAGAGTGGCAGAATCACCGGAAGGCCGGGCGTCCGTAAGCAGGATGCCCGGCCTTCTCATTGCCGACGGCACCTGTGATCAAGGCCGCGCCGCCCGGCGAACAGCGTCGTGGCCCCTTCGGCCGCAGGAGTTCAATCGGCGGGCCCCTACACCACCCGCGGGATGTTGATTACTCCCAGGACTACCAGTAGCACCACTACACCGGCTATGATGACCCCCAGCCCGACTGCGGGGAAAGCCTTCCTTCGATCCATACCCAGCAGCCAGGCCAGGGCGGTACCGGTATATACCCCGGTGAAGGGCAAGGGCAGAGCCACAGTAAAGGTCAATCCCCAGAATCCGTATCTGTCTACTTTGGGCTTACCTCTCTCCCTGACCCCGGCCAGATATCTGTCAAACAACGGGATCCGGTATAGGAACCTGTCGTAGAAGAGATCCAGAGCAAGAAAGATGGGAAAGAACACCAGAGCGTTCGCGACGACTGCGATAAGGAAGGTGAACAGAGGATCCAGTCCCAGAGATATGCCCAGCGGAATACCGCCCCTCAGTTCACTGATGGGCAGAACGGTCAGAAGCAAGGTTAGAGCTATCTCCTTTGCCATGATATGAATCCAGGGCAGCGCCACCAGTGGCCGTGAGGCACAGTCTAACACATGTTGGTACAGACAGGCGTGGTTGCCAAGCACCTCATTCCATGTTATCTTCTCTGCGGCTGAACTACTCACACTGCTGTCGGTTCGCCAGGCGTAACGGTCGGACGGTGCCCGCCGCTTTGCGGACGGTATACCTCAGAGGCCCTCCGCCTCGCTTAAGAGAGGACGCGCAAGACGCCAGGGGCCTCATGATGACGCATGGTAAGGGTGAGACCGACTCCAGAGTGATGCAGGCAGGTACGAGATGAACATAGGAAGACCATTCGGTACCGGCGGCTTCAGCTGCGTAGTGGGTCGGGTGAACGAGAAGGCTCATGTTTCTGCTACCGATGTGGTCAATGCGCTCGATGGCATGAAACTGGAGTCTATCGACTACTGGACGCTCATTATAGTTAGCGACACTGAGCCTGTGATACGGATAATTTGTGAATCGACATCGCATGCAGAGACCGAAAGACTGATCGGGAGTAGTCGACGACTGATTGAGACTCTTGTGGAGGATAGCCAGTGAAAGCGGTGTTTCTCTGTGGCGGCAGCGGCAAGAGGATGTTTCCCATCGCCGAGGACAAGTTCCTCTTTAAGTTCCTCGGGAGACCTTTGCTCGAACATCAGCTAGAAACAGCCCGCGCGGCGGGTTTGCGTCATTTCGTGATCATCGGGAACCCGGGGAATATCGCTCGAATAGAGGAAATAGCCAGCAGGATTCCGGAACTGAGAGTGGATTTCGCCGTGCAGGAGGAACCGCTAGGCATCGCCGACGCGTTGTGAAGCGCCCGGTCACTGCTGCACGGGAGGCTTCTGGTGATAAACCCCAATGATGTCTTCTCCCGTTCAGCATTCATGAAGATCATAGCCGCGGCCGAAGAAGGTGATGCCACCTCCTACATCCTCGGCTATCAAGTAAAAGAGTATTTCCCCGGAGGGTATCTCCAGGTTGGTTCCCAAGATAGACTGCTACACATCGTGGAGAAGCCCGGCCCCGGCGACGAGCCGAGTGACCTGGTGAACATACTGGTTCACCTCCATGAGAACCCCGAGGAGCTCCTGGGCCACATTGAAAGGGTCCGCTCCACGAAGGATGACGTCTATGAGTGTGCTCTGGCCAGCATGCTGACGGCAGGCCGGCGGATTAAGGTGGTTCCCTACGATGGCTTCTGGGCACCGATCAAGTATCCGTGGCACATCTTCAGGGTAGTAGAGTATTTCCTGGACAACGCTGAGCACTCGATAGCGCCCTCAGCACTGATCTCGGATAGAGCAACCATCGAGGGAAAAGCCATACTGGGCGATAACGTCAAGGTGTTCGAAAACGCTGTGATCCGAGGTCCGGTATATGTCGGACCAAACTCCGTAATCGGCAATGGCGCGCTGGTGCGGGACTACAGCCACATTGGCTCTAACACTGTAGTAGGCTATTCGACTGAGGTGAAGCACTCGTACATCGGGGATGATTGTTGGTTCCACTCCAACTATATCGGTGACTCGATAATAGATGATGACTGCTCCCTGGGATCCGGCGCAGTGTGCGCCAACTTCAGATTGGATGAAGCGAACATCAGAATAGAGGTGGGCGCTAGTCCGGTCGACACCGGCTATGACAAACTGGGCGCAATCATGGGTCGAGGTTGTCGCATAGGCGTGAATGCAAGTCTGATGCCCGGGACTCGGGTGGGTCCCGGTGCTTTTGTCGGACCACAGGTTTGCTTGCACCGGGACCTGGGGGCAAACAAATCAGCCTTGCTTGACTCTCGATACACGGTGGAAGACAACGAGGCAAGGCTTGACGAAGGCAAGAGACGAGAACTGCTGGATAAGCTGAGGGGATGACAGGTACATGCGACTCGAGGCGTGTTATAATCAATGCTCAGTTGCTTAGCGGCATGCGCGTTGTCTCTTGTGCTGGCTTGATGAACATGTCATCCCGGATAGGAGCAGGCGACCAGACTAGCCGCCAGAGCACTGAGAGATGCGATGAAGGTCGTGCCGCGGGCAACAAAGAAAGATAGCCTCGTACTATAGCGAGGGAATACTAACGTGTGCGGGATCATCGGCTATTGCGGGAGAAGGCCAGCGGTTAACGTTGTCCTCGAGGCCCTGAAGAGTCTGGAGTACCGCGGATACGACTCAGCGGGCATAGCTTCTCTGTGCGACGGAAGACTGCTGATAAGGAAGGACGCCGGTAAGCTTGACGAGGTCGTCCGCAAACACAACATTTCAGACCTTCCCGGCAATGTCGCCATCGGACACACGCGTTGGGCAACGCACGGCGCAGTGACCCGGCCCAATGCCCACCCTCATTCCGACTGCACCGGCAGAGTGGCCGTGGTCCACAACGGCATCATTGAGAACAGTCAGGAACTGCGCCGGGAGCTTACCAAGAACGGACACCGGTTTGAGTCGGAGACCGATACCGAGGTGATCCCCCACTCCTGGAGGACCAGTTGAAGGACGGGCTTTCCCTTGAACAGGCTGTGATTAAGATCGCCCCCAGGCTGGACGGATCCTACGCCTTTCTGGCCACATCCGTGGATGACCCCGGCAAGATCATAGGCACGAGGAGGAACAACCCTCTGGTGATCGGCATCGACGATGCCGACTACTACGCCAGCAGCGATGCGCTGGCCTTCGCCACATATACCAACCAGGTAATCAGCCTGGAGGATAATGAGGTGGCAGCGCTGGAGGCGGGCAGTGTCGAGTTCCTGGACGCCGAAGGAAACAAACTGGCCAAGCAGGCCAGGACTCTCGATCAGAGCTGGGCTAAGAGTGACAAAGAGGGTTACCAGTATTTTATGCTCAAGGAGATAATGGAGCAGGCCCAGGTGCTCGGTCGAACACTCCATCAGGACGCGAAGGCGTTCACCGATATTGCCCTCGACATCCTGAGGGCCAGACAGGTCATTATCACAGCCTGCGGCAGCTCTCGCTATGCCGCTCTGGTCGGTCGCTACCTCTTCTCCAGGGTCGGGAAGAGGTTCTGCGACGTGGTCATGGCATCTGAGTTCGGCTATTTCGCCGACTCTGTGGACAAGAACACGGTTGTTATTGCGGTTTCGCAGAGCGGCGAGACCGCCGACGTAGTGGAGGGGGTGAAGGCCGCCAGAGACGCCGGTGCCCAAGTTATCTCCATCATCAACCGCCCCAACTCCATACTGGCCGACCTGAGCCACCAGGTCATCTACCTTAACTGTGGTCCCGAGATAGCCGTGGCCGCCACGAAGTCGTTCCTATCCCAACTGGCCATCTTCTACCTGTTGTCGTTCTCCATGGTCAACGGCTTCGACGAAGCGGCGGCTAAGCTCACCGAGCTGAGCACCACGATAACCGGGGTGCTGGACTGGAACAAGAGTGAGATGATCAGGCTCAGCCAGGAGTTGAAAGGTAAGCACGACTTCTACTACATAGCCAGGGGCATTAACTTCGCCATCGCTTCCGAAGGTGCCTTGAAGCTAAAGGAGATCTCCTACATCCATGCCGAAGGAATGCCGGCCGGTGAACTCAAGCACGGGACCTTAGCCCTCATCGAGCCCGGTACACCGGTGGTGGTGATCTGCCCGGCCGACTACACCTTCGCCGAGACGATCAACAATGCCATGGAGGCCAAGGCGCGGGGCGCCTATATGATCGCCGTTTCCGACAGGGCGAGCGACATCTATGATAGCTGGATCAGGATTCCCGAGGTCGATGAGTTGCTCTATCCCCTGGTGGCCGTGGTCCCGCTACATCTATTGGCCTACTACGCCGCGATCAGCCGGGGATGCGATCCCGACAAACCCCGAAACCTGGCCAAGTCGGTAACCGTAAAGTAGAGGCAACATGGATCACTCTCCTCATCAACCCTCAGAGAAAGGCAGACATGCGGTGTACCCGCCTACACACCTGCCTGTGATGAAGCAACGCGATAATTCGCCAAGCCGGCGAATCTTAACAGGATTTTAACATTTAAATGGCATCATTGAGACGGGGATGTGCCTAGACCATCCGTCACAGCCGTGGACCGCGCCCAGTGCGGTTGCGCATGTCCCTTTTTGTTACGGACCGACTTATTGAGTACAGTGAGGTAAGAGGCAGAATTCGATGGGAGCAGACCACATAGCTGGAGAGAAGCGCAATGGGAGGCTGAAGACGAGGAGGTGGTTATTCGCTATAATCGGTTTCATGGTGGCTGCACTGGTCCTGCCCACTTCAGCGTGCCAGGAGACGGTAATACCGTACAGGTTTACGTTCGGGTCGGCTAGCGCGAGTTCCACGCATTACCAGGCAGCCGTGTTCATGGCGAATATCATCGCCCGCGAGAACCCTGACATCAAGATATCGGTGGTCGAGAGCGGTGCTACCCACGACAACCTGACAAAGGCTCAGGCCGGCAAACTCGACGGCGGCTTCGCAGTTACCTGGGATGGCATGGCCATGGCATACGCCGGCACCACTTTAGGTGAGTATGTCGGACATGGTCCATGGGAGGAGTTGCGAATGATGCCCGGCTATGTCCACAACTACGTATACGTGGTAGTCGTGGACGAGGTGGATGATGACGGCGTCAGGATAGAGACGCTGAATGATCTGGATGGACGGAGGTTCTCTGCAGGAATAGCGGGCTCCGTAACGGAGTTCAATATCCGACGTCAGTTAGAGGCGGTGGGGGTCGAACCCGACTGGGTGAGCGCCAGTCAGGCCGATATCGTGAATATGGCGAAAGAGCTTGAGATAGTCGGCTTTGCCAGAGCCGTAACCAGGATCGGCCTTGATTCGTCGATGCTGGACGTACAGAGCGTGAGAGACATAAGGATACTGGGCTGGCCCGAGGAGTACCTGGGTGCCGCGCTACTCGCCACGCCGGGGACATCGGCGGCATGGATCGCAGAGGACGCGATCGAGGGACTGATTCCGCATGACGGCTTCTACACTTTGGGACACACAACGGGAATCTTCCTGACCACAGACATTCCTCAAAGCGTAGTCTACAGAATGGTGAAGGCATACGTGGATGGCTGGGACGAATACGCCAGGGCCTGGCCCACCGCTGCAGACTGGGTACCGCTGGAAACAGACCTGGAACTCCTCACTGAGATAACCAAGCTGGTCGAAATGCCGCCACTGCACGCCGGTGTGGTGCAGCTGATGATAGAGAGGGGCTACGACGTCCCGGCCGGGTTGATCGGCCCCGAATACCAGGGTGATGACGTGCCGGGAAACAACGACGAATAGCCGGGCGAGATTCCACACGAAGTCGACACCGCATTAGGCCGCATACCGTAGGAGTCCGCTCCGGATTCGTTTTCGATGTCTCCCCGAGCCCCGCTCAATCACCCAACAAACCGTGTATCCTCTTCACGCGCTCGATATGCTCTTCGAATCCCTGAGGTTTTGACGATGCCGACGCCGGACCCAACGGGTCCTCTATCTGTGAACTACCCAGTAGCACATCAAAGCTCGCTTTGATGGAGGCAGCCATCACTCGAAGGTTGTAGCCGCCCTCAAGCGTAAACACTATACGCCCCTGGCACAGGTCGGTAGCCAGCTTATTCAGTACCGTCACCATTTGGGCAAAACCCTGCACGCTAACCCTCATCATAGCCAGGTGATCGGACCAATGAGGATCGAAGCCGGCCGACACCAGAATAAGCTCGGGCTGAAATCTGTGCGCGGCCGGAACTAGGACCTCATTGAAAGCTCTCAGATATTCGTCATCACCCCAACCTGCCGCCATCGGGAAATTGACCGTAGTCCCCTTCCCTTCACCGACGCCGGTCTCCTCTACCGCTCCTGTCCCGGGATAGAAGGGATACTCGTGGATAGAAAAGTACATCACCCTGGGATCGGCATAAAACGCCTCCTGAGTCCCGTTACCGTGATGGACATCGAAATCGGCGATCAGGACACGGTTGATGCCGAGTTGCTTCAGAGCAAACCTGGCGGCGATAGCCACGTTGTTGAAAATGCAGAAACCCATTGCGCGATCGGCAACTGCGTGGTGCCCCGGGGGTCTCACTAAGGCAAACGCGTTGCTCGCCTCACCGATCACCACTGCCTCCACAGCAGCGATAACCCCGCCCGCAGCCCAGGTCGCAGCCTCATAGGACCTCCGAGATACTGTAGTATCCGGGTCCAGCCAACCACCACCCTTTTCCGCCTTGCTCTTGACCGAGGCAACGTATTCCCGAGTATGTACCGTCTCCATCTCTTCCATTGAGGCCGGACGCGGAGAAAGCATGACCAGCCTTTCTTTGGTGCCCGTTTCTTCCAGATAAGAGATCGCAGCTACCAGCCGCCGGCAGTTCTCCACGTGCTCACCGGTGTCGTGTTCGAGATAGATCGGGTCATAGATCAGGCCTGCTTTCATACCGGCATGATAGCAAAAGCGCTCAGGCGAAGACAATCGTGCAACCCCACTGTCAGCGTTCAGCAGTTCTCCTGTCATGATCCAGTACACCGGCAACCCTCATGCGGAATCAGGGCCACTCCTCAGCACGAGACAGCTATGACGGCGAAGGTGTATACTTCTCAAACTGAAGCGATTGGCAGTATGACGGGGAAAGATATCGGGGAGCTACTCAACGAGGCCGAGAGAAGGCTCGCTGCCGAGGCCAATCTGATACGGCTGGAGTCGGGCACGGTCGTCTTCGTTGGCGATACCCATGGCGATGTCGAAGCCACGGAGAGAGTCATCCGGAAGCACCTCAAGCCCGGGAACACTGTGGTCTTCCTCGGCGACTACGTCGATCGCGGACCGGCCTCCATAGAGAACATCAACCTCCTGTTGCAGCACAAGGTAGATCATCCCGATAGTCTCTTCCTCCTCATGGGTAATCACGAAGGCCATGCCATAATGAGTTTTCAGCCTGCCGATTTTTGGGAACGGCTTGGCGCAGGGCTGCGTCGGCGATACGGAGAGGTCCTATCCCAACTGCCGCTCGCTTTGTCCGCGCCAAACGGCATCATTGCCCTTCACGGGGCTCTGCCTGACGTCCCCGATCTGGAGGCCGTGGACCGGATAAAGCCGGGAGACTCGGAATGGCATCAGATGACCTGGGGCGATTGGCAGGACGGGGGCGGGGAGAACCTGGGAACCGATCTCTATACCGGGAGGCCGCAGTTCGGGCGCGAATGGTTCGACACGATCATGTCCCGCCTGGGCAAGCATGTCCTCATACGATCGCACCAGCCGACTGCCCCCTTGACGATGTACGACAAAAGATGTCTGACTATATTCACCTCTTCAGCCTACGGACATTATGTGGCCGAGCGTACTATAGCCCTGATCGACCTGACGAAAGAGGTGAGGAGCGCAGACGACGTGAATCTAGAGGTTATCTAAAGCCCCGCTTCTCTTCTCAGCGTTTGAGCCTTATCCGTTCTCTCCCAGGGTAGGTCGAGGTCTTCTCTCCCGAAATGCCCGTAGACTGCGGTCTGGCGGTAGATGGGACGGCGCAGATCCAGGGCCCTCATGATCGCTTCGGGACGAAAATCGAAATGCTTGCCGATAAGCTCAAGCATGACTTCGTCGGCGACCTTTCCCGTGCCGAATGTCTCTATGGACAATGACAGGGGGTGGGCCTTACCGATCGTATAGGCAACCTGTAGCTCGAGGTACTCGGCGAGTCCGGCCGCTACGATGTTCTTGGCAACATATCTGGCCATATAGGCCGCAGAGCGATCTACCTTGGTAGGGTCCTTGCCCGAAAAGCAGCCCCCGCCGTGTCCGTAGGCACTGCCGTAAGTGTCGGCGATTATCTTGCGCCCGGTGAATCCCGTGTCGCTTACCGGTCCGCCGATGACAAACTGGCCGGCGCTGTTGACGTAGCACGCAGTCTCGCTGTCGAGTAAGTCCACGGGTACCACGCTCTTCACCACATGCTCGAAGAGGTCACGTTCAATGATCCCGCGCTCCACACCGGGATCATGCTGCGCGCCGAGCACCACACAAACCACTCTTCTCGGTATGCCGCGACTGTATTCTATGGTTACCTGCGATTTGCCGTCGGGTCTCAGATAGGGTACGACCCCATCCTTTCTTATCTCAGCCAGTCTCCGGCACAGCTTATGCGCCAAAGTGATCGGCAGAGGCATAAGCTCGGGAGTCTCCGTACAGGCAAAGCCGACCATCATGCCCTGGTCACCAGCCCCGGTCTTGTCCAGGACGTCATCGTATGCTTCGCCTGTTCGGCTCTCCAGCGACTGGATGACACCGGCCGCGATATCCCTGGACTGCTCCTTGACAGATACAAGGACACCGCACGTGCGATAGTCGAACCCGTACTCGGGCCTGGTATAGCCTGCGTCCTTGATCACCCGGCGCACGATCTCCGGAAGCTCCACGTAGCACTCGCAGCTGATCTCGCCGAGGACTATTACCATGCCCATGGCCACAGAGACCTCGCAGGCCACCCTGGCAAAGGGGTCCTTTGCGATCATGGCGTCGAGGATGGCGTCTGAGATCTGGTCACAGAGCTTGTCGGGATGTCCCTCGGTGACACATTCGGCAGTGGCCAGATACGAATCCGACTGGTTAAAGCTGTTCGGCATTCTTACCCCCTTGAGAAAGCTATGTTCCTTCTTCCCAGCTTGCCAGGTAGCTCTTCTGTTCCTCCGTCAGCGAATCGATGGTGATGTTCATAGAGGCAAGCTTCAGCCTACCCACCTCCCGGTCGATCTCATCCGGTACGGGATAGACCCCCGGCTCGAGCTTCGTTTTCGCTCCGGCAAGATACTCCAGGCATAGAGCCTGGTTGGCAAAACTCATGTCCATAACGCTGGCAGGGTGTCCCTCCGCAGCGGCGAGATTGATGAGCCTGCCTTCGCCTAGCAAGTATATGCGCCGTCCGTCACCCATCGTGTATTCATCGACCGAAGGCCGTACTCTCCTCCTGGAACCGGCGAGGTCTTCCAGAGCCGGGATGTTGATCTCCACGTTGAAGTGGCCGCTGTTTGCCACGATGGCTCCGTCCCTCATCTCCTGAATATGGACCCTGTCGATGACGCTCGTGTTGCCCGTGGTGGTGACGAACACCTCGCCCATTTCACAGGCCTTGAGCAAAGGCATAACCTGGTACCCGTCCATGGCAGCTTCCAGGGCGGCGATAGGGTTCACTTCGGTGACTATAATCTGCGCTCCGAGCCCCTGTGCCCGGCGGGCTATTCCTTTACCGCACCAGCCATAGCCACAGACAACCACCTTTCTGCCTGCCCACAGTATGTTGGTAGCCCTGGTGATGCCGTCGATCGTGCTCTGCCCTGTTCCATACCTGTTGTCGAAGAAGTGCTTGGTCTGGGCATCGTTCACGGCTACAATAGGATAAACGAGCTTCCCCGCCCTGGCCATGTTCCGCAACCTGATGACCCCCGTGGTCGTCTCCTCGGTACCGCCTATCACGTTGGCAGCCAGCGCGGGATAATCCTTGTGTAGCGTTGATACAAGATCAGCGCCATCGTCCATGGTGATATGCGGCTCATGCTCCAGCGCAGTGACGATATGCCGGTAGTAGGTCTCGTTGTCTTCTCCCCTGATGGCATTGACGGCGATGCCGTACTCGACCAGAGCAGCGGTAACGTCGTCCTGGGTGGATAGCGGATTGGAGGCACAAAGCACCAGTTCAGCGCCGCCCTCCCTGAGAGCCAGAGCCAGGTTGGCCGTTTCTGTCGTGATGTGCAGACACGCCGAAACCCGTACCCCCTTGAGCGGCTTTTCTTTGCCGAACCTCTCCTTTATCAGTGTGACGACGGGCATCTCCTTGCCCGCCCAGCCGATACGAAGCTTGCCCTCCGGAGCCAGCGCGGGGTCTTTGATATCGTAGTTCCTCATTCTCTCAGTTCCGCGGGTACGGCACCGACCGCCTGCCCCGGTGAGGCTGTTCGAACTGCCGGGCAACCCAGTCGGGAATATCTACTGTGCCGAGGATCAGCGGTTTCTGATGACAATCGCTGCCGCCCGTCATGACCATAGCGTGCTTCCCGGCAAAACCCATGTAGTGTGCAGTAGTCTCGCGGTCATGCCTGGAGTGCCAGCACTCAATGCCATCGACGTATTGTAGCATATATTCTTCGATAATTTGCGTCTGCCGCTCCAGACTGTGCGTTATGCTCACCAGCGACGTTCCGTGCGGGTCGTTGGGATGTGCATGCACCAGTATGCCGCCGGCGTCCCTCACCAGCTGCGACGCCTCGGCCAGCGAGAGCGGATACTTGGGCACGTTGCACCTCACCAGATATTTGTCGAAGGCTTCCTGCTTGTCCTTCACGATTCCCTTCCCTATCAGGTAGTTCGCGATATGGGGACGGCCGAACGTGCCGTCTACGCTATCCTCTATTCTCCTCATATCTTCCTCGTCGAATCTCCTGATTCCCTCTTTGTCGAATTCCAGGTTCAGATTGTCCAGGATGCGGCGTGCCCTTTGTTCCCTGTGTTCTCTGAGCATCTGAAGCTTGTCTCTCAAGGGGGCATTGCCTATATCATACCCGTATCCCAGAAAATCCAGCGAAACACCCTTGTCGGTCACGGGATAATGGAAGTTGACGTTGAGCTCCAGCCCCGTGATATAGGAGATGCCGTGTTTCTCAGCCAGTGCGATGGCCCTCTCCTGGCAGCCTACGGAATCGTGGTCGGTTATCGAGATGAAATCGATGTTCCTCTTACCGGCCTCTTCGAAGATTTCGTCGACAGACAGATTACCGTCGGAGCAATCCCTGGTATGAACATGCAAGTCGATCTTCATGTCTCTCGCCCTGGATAGGCCGTCGCCTATCCGTTGTCATCGCCGGCGAAGGTGAAGGGGGGCAGATCCCTTCGGGCCAACACGGCTGCGACTTCCGCGGCCGCTCACGGGGAGCACGGCTAACGCCTATCTCGTTTCCCTGCCGATGATGTACCACCCCTCCGGTTGGTCATGTTCGGTATCGACTGTCAGATGGACGATATCGAGTTCGGGGTAAGACTGCTTAAGGTCATCCAGGTCCACCTGTTCGAACTTCCGTTTGTTGTTCAGGTAGGCCTGCTCGGTGAGAGCATTCGACTGGTAGTCATCCCTGGACCGCCTCAATATCCGTGCGATGGCCACCTCCTGCGGACAATGCGTCTGCAGAATGACGAGTGTCTTGTTCTGTTTGGCGGCTATCTCAGCCGCCCGCCTTCTCAACGATTGCGTGACAAAGGTGGCATCGATAATGGCGCTGCCTCCGGAGGCGAGGGCTGCATCGGCCCGCCGAAAGGTCTCGTCGTAGACCATTGTTCTCCTGCTCATGTCCGAGGCCACCTTCTCGTCGAATATGTCCTCGCCCTTCAGTA
>PWRA01000062.1 GCA_003556385.1 Dehalococcoidia bacterium
CGTGCGGCCGACGAGATTCCCAACGCCGAGTTCCTGGCGCTCGAAGGACTTAACCATGTGGGAGCTCATCTGCAACATGACGCTGTAGTCCCGGCCGTCCTTCGAACGCTACGGGCAGTGAGCTGATTGAGATGGAACGGAGTGCGTTCCGGGTGGTCTGTCGAGTTCGGGCGTGTGTAACACCAGGAAAACCGGCATTCGTGAGGAATGCCGGACCATAAGCCGGGCTGCTGTGGTTCGGGCGCTTCAGTATCCGCTACGCACCGGGGCGGCTCACGCTCCATCTCCGCCTCAGGAGGAAGAATGAGGGTAATCCTATCAGAAGCACGATGGCTATAATCACGCCGATCAGCGGCCAGTTCGTAGGAGCCACAGACGTCCGTGTAATATGGATCTGCGATGCAGGCAGGTCAGACCAGTCTTCGGGCGATACAAAATGCCTTTCCATCGGGTCTATCGTGAAGGTGTACACCCCTGTTACCTGAATATCGTCGATGATAACGGCCAACTCGCCTGCCGTGTTACTTGCGCTTTGCGCCGGCGATCGATCCGCCCCGATGCCTGTCGCCATCAGCGTGCCGGCACGGATAGCTGTGGAGTTCTGGTCTGTCTCGCCTTGATGGGTGGCCATCGGCTGCACCGTTCCCTGTGTCATGCCCTCGGCAGGAATCGTTGCTCTGTAAATCTGTACGGAGTATGTCACTGCCGTGTCTCCGTAGTTGGTGTAGAGCAATGAGTGCGAAGCGGGATCGACGGCAAAGGACGCTTTGGAGCCGGAGGATATGGTGGAGTCCTTTATCGTGTACAGCGTCTCAACCACATCCCCGTCTTCCTCACTCAGGCTGGCTATCTGCAGGGAATACCGTTTCTCTGCGTCGCTGGTGCTGAAAGATAGCTCGGCTTCGTCCGGAGCGCCGAATTCTATGGAGATGGTATCCGTGGTGCCTGCGCTCACTTCGGCCTCGCTGATGGCGAAGATGTGAGGCGAGTCACCCATTATATAAGCGCTGTAGTTGCCGCTGGCGGTGCCGCGGATGTTGAGCTTGTAGTCGTCCATGGGCAGCGCGAACGTGGTGGGGATACCCGGGACCGGCTCTCCAAACACGGGGAGAATCAGCCCGTTCTCAATGGTGGGCGCGTCGGGGCCGTCTTCACTGAATCCCAGGATCCGACCGTCGCCGTCTTCGACCTGGGCATCGGCTGAGCCGAGCACGCCCAGTATCAGGGCAGTCGCTGCATCCCATAGGCGTGGTATATTCACGTTGCCGCCCAGTTTTGAATACGGCATGTAGCCTATCCTGTCGAACTGCTCATTGTTCGAGTTGGTCCAAAGCTGGCCGTCCCAATCCGTTGCGGGCCTGTTGGGGTTGGGTCCGTAGTAGGTGTAAGTGTTCGACGGCTTGTGTATCTCGACATACGGGGAGTTATCGATGTCGAAATAGGGGCTCTCCGGCGTCGGATGCTCCGCTACCGGCATGTCCGGGTCGTAGACGTATATCCTGGCCGTATCGCCGTCGACATACACGACATTCGCTGCAACCATCGCATGGCCCAGGGGTGCCCTCCGGAGCCCGCCTCCCGGTCCTCCCCATCCGTTGTCCTCGATTATGAACAGCACGCCGTAATGGGGTGGGTCGTTGCCCAGCGCGTCGTCCACCTTGTTCAGAACATCGTTAGCTCCCCAGTAGCTGGAGTGAAAAAGGTAGTGATGGATGTTCTCCTCGGAAACAGTCTTGCCCTGCCCGGATGCGATGTGGTCCCTCAGAGTCCCCGTATATTCCAGGTGCTTTACCTCGGCCGCCAGCGGGTCATATGCGTGCACATCCCTGTCTCCGTAGTAGAACGCCAAACTGGACAGGGACATGCCCAGGCATTGCCCTGCCGAAGCGCCGCCATATCTGTATATGGGATAATACAACCCTGCGCGGACGCGCCAGCCGCAGCAGCAGCCGAAACACTTGCATATGCACACGCTGCAGTTGCCGAAAGTGCCTTTGTAGTCGCCGGACCCTCTACTGCAGCTGCTGGACGTGCTCCAGCAACTGCCGTAGGACAGTTTACGGCCCCCGGGGTTGTCGAACGTGAAGCCATAGTTCTGCGGGTACCAGCCGACATGATGCTCGCAGGCGGCCAGGCACGGCCCGCCACAGTCTATGCCCAGTTCGCCCTGGTTCTGTATGCCATCGAAACAGGTGCCGTGGCAGGCCCCGTCCCGGCATACTCCGGGGCATTCAAACTCAATCCACTTTATGGTGCAGGTGTTGTTCTCGTGGTCGATCTCCGTGTAGTATTCCCTCAACGTCTTCTCGTCGATGCAGTAGTCCATGGCTCCCGGCACGTAGTCATCCGTTCCGTAGAGCACCCACCCCCGTTCATATGGATTTATGCCGCCGTCTGACGTGGCGCAAATGCACATGCCGTTATAGCAGCCGTAGGGGCAAGTGTATGTGTAACGGGATACGAAATCGTTGCGGCAACGGTGCAGTACGATATCGTTACCGTCTACGCAGTAATCGAAGATGGGTTCCGCAACCTCGATCTCCACTATCAGACCCTCTCCAAGGTCGATCGGCATGCCTCCGGTCAGGGCATAGTCCTCATAGAAGCAACCGGTGAGCCGCACATTGCTGGTCCAGTCGTAGGCCTGGAAGTGGTCGTTGCCGTTGCAGGTGTGACTCAGGCACTCACCCCACCCCGGCTCCGGATCGGGACACAGCGGACAGGGATCGTATTCCCCGATCGCCACGTCCTCCGGCATCGTGACGACTATCTCAGGAATCTCGAAGGACGGTGTTACTATCTGTTCGTCCAGATGGTCGAAAACGACAGCCGAAAAATCGGGTGGGGCCCGCGGCGGATAGGGACCTCCCGTATACTCGCAGTAGCGCCCGGAGCATTCCCTGACCATGGTGCCGTCCACCATCATCTGCACCCTGGCGATGGGGCAGCCTGCATCCACTATGCACCTGATCTGGCCGCTCTCCAGGCGCACCTGTCTCAGGCTGATGTCCTCCTCCCGGCAGACAACCGGCTCATCGGCTTCAGCCGTCACATAGCAATACTCCGGGTTCCCATAATCGTCGTATCCGCATAGCAGGGGCACACGGTGGCACAGCCCCGGGTATCCCCGTTCCTTCGCCAACGCTTCCGTCACGCATTCGCATCCATCCGGGCACACGACCTCGTAGCACCTGTGCTCGGCCCTGGTGTCCGACGCACATTCGATTACCATTCCATCGCACAGCCTGTAGCCGGCTGCCTCACCATCGACCACGGGCAGGCATACGCAGTGATTGGGGCATTCGCCTCCTGCCGCAGCCTGGTAGCAATACTTCTCCACTGGCGCAGCGGCAAAGCCCGATGATACGTAGCACAGTATCCGCTCGCCGTTGCATAGAGTCCACCCCTGTTCTGCAGCTTCACCCTCGGTCAGGCACTCGCAGTGGTCGGGGCATTCCTCTGCTGCGGCGGCCGGGTTGCATGACACACAATCTGACGCAGTTGTGAGACCCGATTGGGCGGCGTATGCCATCGATTCGCCATGGTGTATGTGCAGCTCCTGTGCCGTTGCTTGCGCCTCGCCCGGGTTGCTGTAGCCCGCGGGAAACTGGGGCGGGAGGGCGGCTTGCAGGGTAATGGCCATGGCTGCTTTCGCGCATAACAGGCTAACGGCGGCCACGAACAGAAGGACCTTTGCAGTGTTTCCGACTCTCATACTGGCATTAACTCCTTGTTCAATCCGGCGGTCGTAGGGGCATAGGTTGCACAGCCTTTGAGGAGACGCTTCATGAGCTTATAAACAATAGGCGCATTTGTCAATGGCGGGGCGGCTCGGATATCGCCGGGGCGCTGAAGGCCTTACCCGACGAGTTTCGCATGATTCTCGCCGACCACCGCGGCCTGGGACGGCTGGGACGGAGCGGCAAGCCACACGACAGAGAAGCCTACTCCATGCGCCTGAGGGTCACCGATGCCCTGGCCGTCCTGGACGAACTGGGCATCAGCAAAGCGCATTTCATCGGCACTTCCTATGGAGGTAGGCTCTGCTTCGGGGCCGGAGGCCACGCACCAGGCCGTGTGCTCTTTCTTGTTATTGGTGGGCAGCATCTCATCTGCAACATGACGCTGTAGTCCCGGCCGTCCTTCGAACACTGCGGGCAGTGAAGTGAGCGATAGCTGATCTGGATTTTGTTCGCTTCCGGACAAGAAATCAGGTCTAGCGGGGCTATCAGTGCCGCATTATGGATACC
>PWRA01000132.1 GCA_003556385.1 Dehalococcoidia bacterium
GCCGGGCTTGATTTCCACGGCGGCCTGCATGCCTGTGAGCACGCAGCCATCGGGATACTCCCCCTGTTTGCCCTGTGCGACCGCAACGACATCGGCGGCGTGTCCACCGCCCTCCATCTCGACACAGGCAGGGCACAGGTCTTCATCTACGATGCCTATCCCGGGGGCATCGGCATTGCCGAGAAGGGATTCGAGATGGTCGCGGAACTCTGGCAGGCCACTCTGAAAGCCATAGAGGCGTGTCCCTGCACCGACGGTTGCCCCTCCTGCGTACAGTCACCCAAGTGCGGGAACGACAACGAACCTCTGGACAAGGCCGCCGCCATAGTGCTACTCAGAGAACTCGTGGATGGACAAATCGATGGAGACAACTGAGGCCGGCATTGACCTGGTGGTAATGAGGCTCCGATGACTATTCCGAAACTCCGTGAATGCGGTTATAATAGCCGGAATCGTGATATTGCCCGTGCGCCGAGGCCTGGTAGCCTGAATAGCCGCATAAGCGTCTCTAACCCTATGCGAACGCTGACGAAAGGAGGTGATGCCATAAGGAATACTGACGGCGGGGAAAGACCCGCTCGTGCTCGGGAGAACCGGCGCGGGAAGAACCCAACGCAGATATAAAAGGAGGTAATTCGAGATGAGTTTTGGAGGCAAAGTAAAGGGCTTCCTGGGCAGTCCCATCGCTACCTTCGGAGCGCTGAAACAGGACACGCTTGGTGGGGCTGTGAAGTACGCACTCATCTGGCTTCTGATCTTCGGGGCGATCTTCGGTATAATCTTCGCCGTTGCGTTCGGTCTTATCGCAGGCATAATCGGTATGTTCGTACGTATCCCCGGCTGGGTGTACGGTCTCGGCCCCGTGCTTATCCCGGTAACCATCGGTTTCGCGGTTGTCGGTGGCATAGTCGGCTTATTCGTAGGTGGCGCATGGACGCACCTATGGGTATACCTGCTGGGAGGTAGACAAGGTTATACGCAGACCTTCAAGGCCCTCGCCTATGGAGCAACTCCGTCCTATGCCCTGGGATGGATTCCTTATGTCGGCGGACTGGTCGGCGGCATCTGGGCTCTGGTACTGCACATCATTGGGCTCAGGCAACTCCACGATATAACAACAGGCAGGGCAGTGGGAGCCTACCTCTTAGCTATGTTCATCCCTCTCGTGATCCTCATTATCATCGCAGTTGCAGGCTGAGTGGCAGGGATCCAGACAAAGAGCAACGGGACATCACTTGTCCGGGACAACGGCGAGGCTCTTCGCAGCAGCCGCGGGGGTCCGGCAGGTGGCTGAGACGAAGCCACCATGAGTTGAACAAGAGGCGTGGCTACGATGGACCGCCGTTACCCGCGTCTGCGGTGTGGCGGCCTCTCATCGAATAACGCCTGGCCCCAGTGACCGAACTGCCACAACGCACCATCGGAGGAAAGCGGCGGTACAGAGATGAAGGGAAGCTTGATAACTACGTCCGGAGAGCAAATGACAGGGTGCTGGCGCGGTTGAGCGAACGCAAGCGGTTTGTCGGCACTCGTGTATTGCGCTATCATATGACGTCAGTCTGGAACACGGAGGAAGCTTGTTCGACCTGCTGAAGAAAACTGAACCGGGACTGCGAAGAAGCAAGGATACCTGGTTCGGCAAGATAGCCAATATATTCAACCGCGGTTCATTTGATGATGAGGTATGGGATGAACTGGAGGACTTGCTTGTATCGGCCGACGTCGGGGTAGATACTACCGACAAGCTGCTGGGCCGAGTCAAGAAACGAGCCAGGACGGACAGGCTTTCAGAGCCATCTCAGCTACGGGAAGCCTTAAAGGACGAGATGGTGAGGCTGCTGAGCGTAGACTCATCGAGATCCCTCACTCCACACAAAGACACATCGGATCTTCCGGCGCCTTCCACTTCCTCTAGGGACAGTGAAGGACCTGTGCTCGCTGAGGTCAGGCTGCGCGAAGAACCAGACGGTGCGCAGGGCGACTCGCCCGATCGAGCACCGGGGTGCCCCGAGGTAATCCTCGTGGTAGGTGTAAACGGTTCGGGCAAGACGACCAGCATCGCCAAGCTGGCTTACGCTCTTACCGCACAGGGTAAGCGGGTGATACTCGCGGCGGCAGACACCTTCCGGGCGGCGGCTATTGAGCAACTCAAACACTGGGGCGAGAAAGCGGATGCCGAAGTCATCGCCCACAAGTCAGGCGGCGACCCGGGAGCTGTTGCCTATGATGCCGTTCAGGCCGGGTATAACCGTGGCGCTCAGGCTGTGATCATAGACACCGCGGGCCGCCTGCATACGCGATTCAACCTGATGGAGGAACTCAAGAAGATCAAGCGGGTGGCGGCCAAGCATGACGCGGCTGCTCCCCATCAGGTTCTGCTGGTGATGGACGCCACCACCGGGCAGAACGGCCTGGCTCAGGCTAAACGTTTCACCGAAGCAGTTGAAGTTACCGGCATCTTCCTGGCCAAGCTGGACGGCACAGCCAAGGGAGGTATAGTGTTCGCCATCTGCGACGAACTGAAGATACCCATCTGCTATATCGGTACTGGCGAGAACCTCGAGGACATGGCTCCCTTTGACCCGGCAGTCTTCGTGAATGCCATCTTCTCGTAAACTGAGAGTAGAAGATACATGCTCATCATCAGCGTAGACCCCACAGCTTTCACCATCGGCTCCGTCACGGTACAGTGGTACGGCATCATGGTAGCGCTCGCGGTTATCGCTATGATTGTGATCATCACCAGGCAGGCAACGACACTGGGCGTCACGCGCGACCTGTTCGGTCTTTTCCTGTGGTGCATTCTCGGTGGCTTCCTAGGCGGCCGGCTGACTTACATCTTCGGTCACTGGGAGCACTTCTTGGCCGATCCCGGGAGCATCCTCGGCTTTGCCGGCCTTGCTCAGAACGGGATGATCATCGGTGTCTTCGCAGCCGCCCTGATCTACATGGCGGCGACGAAAATGCGCTTCTCCGAGCTCCTCAGGATAGGCGATGCGGTTGCCCTCGCAACACCCCTGGCTCTGGCCATCGGCAGAGTCGGCTGCACACTCAACGGGTGCTGTTTCGGAAAGCCCAGTCCCTTCGACTCCTTCCCCGGAGCAATCCAGTACACTGCCAGGAGCGCCATCCCCCGGATTGCGGACGGCTTCGCCATGTACGAAAACGGTATCACTGTTCCGATCTTTCCTGCGCAGATGTACCACATCGCGTGGAACCTGATTTCGCTGGCTATCGTGTGGCGGTTCCGGAACAGATTCAAGCCGCCGGGTTCGCTGCTGTTCTTCTACCTCTGTCTCTGGGCCGTCGGTGATATCGGCATAAGGTTTCTCCGTGTTGGCGAACTGGTCGTGCCCGGGCTTCAGCAGGCACAACTCCTGAGTTTGACCATTCTGGCAATTTTCCTGCCCTGGCTCATCATCAAGATGCGCAGGGAGCAGCCTTCATCTGAATATGCGGCTATGACGGAAAACAACTGAGATCATTGCCTACCCGTGCACAATCGCCCGATGCTGTTGTCTCGAGCAGCATCTAGACTGGCTCTCGACGTTACGTTGGGGAGACAACAGACAGAGATCCGCAGTGCAAGGACCATTTGCCAAGGGCACGAGAAGGCAGGTCCCAGCATATGATCATCCGAAACGAGGAGGCGGGCTAGTATTCCGGCCCAATGCACACGGGCTGTGGAGTCGCCTCGGCCCGACACCATCGCAGCCAGCTAATCGAACACAGAGCCCGGCTAATAGGCAGAGGGGGCCGCGGTTTAGACCGCAGCCCCCTCTGGAACCTGCATCCGATCAGTCCGACCGCAAGCGCTCGGAAATCACAGATCCTCTAGGAGGAACATCCATCTGTCTATCGGATCAGGGTGCTCCTCGAACCGCCTCAGCTCGATGAAGCCCTCTAGCGGCCGAACGGAGTACAGGTAGAACGGTGCGGAGGTAGTCCAGAAGTGCCCCACATCGCCATACCAGTCCTTAAGGTTGCTATAGCGCTCCGCTGCCTGGGCGCTTGTGATGTAGTCGCTCAGTGTAGGATCGTACGGAATATAGCTATCGGCAATCGCTCTGTCCAAACGCTCGCGGAGGATAGGTAGACTCGGCCCCTTAGTATAGTCCATCCATTCCACCCACTGCTGCGCCGCCTTATCCGCGCTCCAGGCGAGTGCCAGATCTGCCTCAGCCATCTTGCCGATTGTTATTACATGCCAGGGAGCGAACTGCTGATATATACCGTA
>PWRA01000089.1 GCA_003556385.1 Dehalococcoidia bacterium
ATGTATTCATCACCATGCCCGGGTTGAGGAGGCTGGCTGTCTCAGGTGCATGCAGGGGAACCGCAAAGGGCTTCACCTCCGCCGAGGATTTCGATCTGGAGCTTTCCGGTGCCAGCCAGGTTGAGGTCGAGATGGAGGCGCGCAATGGTGCTGTACATAGCTCGGGCGCCAGCACCGTAACAGGGGAGCTGAAGGTACAGCGCGCGAGGTTGGCGTTCTCTGGAGCCGGCCACTGCGAGCTGGGAGGAAGCGCCCATGATCTGGATCTTGAGCTCTCGGGGAAGTGTCAGGTAGACCTAGCGCGGTTTGAGATACACGATGCCGACGCCGCACTTAGTGGCGCCAGCCGGGCCAGGATCAATGTCAGCGGCACCCTCAACGCGCGGTTGTCCGGCGTCTGTTCTCTGGAATACACGGGCAGCGGGGTGCCGGGGCGGGTGAAGACCTCGGGGGCCTCAAAAGTAGAGAAGAAGTAGTGTAGCTGTCGTGAGGGCGTGAGGAACCTAGGGTGATAATATACAGGGCTTTCACGCTTGCCTTTGCGTTAACTGTTTGGCAGGATGGAACATCTCAGGCTCCTGGTTGGTCTACTACTTCTACCGCATGCCCGCTCAACAGAAGCATGGGGCAGACCCGTTCCATGGCGGGGCAGACGCGGTAAGGTAAGACCTCAACCTGGTCAAGAGATTGGGGCTCTAGGACGTCCTAATCCTCTACGGTGACCATATCGACAAGATGCGCCACCTCCAGTTGGTGGACTATCACAGGCTAAGGACGGCGGGGGTGATGATATCGGCTTCCGGCAGCATCCATAACCGACTGCCGGGATGCTTCTCCCGAGCTGACGAAGGCAAGGATTGTGGCTTGACCCTCATGGGTGTCCAAGCCCACAATTGGCGGTGCCTCGGGCTTGTCCGCCTGGATTGTCTTATAGCCGTCTTCCCCGCACCAACCAGAGAATCAGCAGGATGATTCCAATCACAAGTAAGACCCAGAGGAACGGGCCCGTTATGAAGCCGATAAGCAGGCCGAGTAACCATAGAACCAGAATGATACTAGCTATGAGCCAGAGAAGACGAAGCATATTCACCTCCTTGCATTTGGGGCACTACCAATCAGATACCCGGCGAAGTGAGTTTGTTTGCCTATCCTATGAGCCGCTGCTCTCGATCCGCTTGTTAAGCCCTCTCAGTTTTCTGCGTTATCCCCCTGTATTCTAGATTGGTACCCATTGAATAGTCATAACAATGGACAGGGAAGAGTAACAAATCTCTAACAAGCCTGGTAGGTCGAATAGGTGGTGCCTGATTCTCGATTACTTAGGAGTGACTAGTTGGGTCATTGTTGCTGGGGCTGCTTCTTCGCCATACGCTTAAGAGGGCTGCCACCTCTCATGGTAGCCCTCACCGGTGGCCGGAATCACATGGGAGCGGTTCTGCAGCATGTGTAAGACACGGGGTGGTGGAGATAGGGGGATTCGAACCCCCGACCTCTGCGATGCGAGCGCAGCGCTCTCCCGACTGAGCTATATCCCCTGCTCCAATTCTAGCAACACTCCGTGCCTACGGTCAATCGGACTCTTCCTTGCTCACCCCCAATAACGCTGTTATACTGAGCGCAAGCTATGACTTACGACATCGTCATCGGCCTTGAGGTCCACGCTCAGTTGCTAACCCGGAGCAAGATGTTCTGCAGGTGCAGCGCGGATTATGCCGGCGCCCCTCCGAATACCCACGTGTGTCCCGTCTGCCTCGGTATGCCGGGCACCCTTCCCGTCGTCAACCAAAAGGCGGTGGAGTATGCGGTGATGACTGCCCTGGCCCTGCACTGCACCATCCCCGAACACACCACATTCGATCGCAAGAACTACTTCTACCCCGATCTCATGAAAGGGTATCAGATCTCTCAGCACGGCACCCTTATGGGCGGGGAAGGCTGGTTGGCCGTTGAGAGCAACGGCCGCGATAAGAGGATCGGCATCACCAGGGTGCACCTGGAGGAGGACGTAGCCAAGCTGTGGCACAGGGAGGGGTGCAGCCTGATAGACGTCAACCGTTCCGGCGTGCCGCTAATGGAGATCGTCAGTGAGCCGGACATGAATTCGGCTGAGGAGGCGCGGGACTACCTTGTCAAGCTGCGCAGCATCCTGCGCTATCTGGGCGTGTCGACCGGCAACATGGAGGAAGGCAGCTTCAGGTGTGATGCCAACATCAGCCTCCGCGCGCAGACCGGCGGTGATTCTCAGCCCAAGGCCGAGGTCAAGAATATGAACAGCTTCAAGGCGGTGTACCAGGCCCTGGAATACGAGTCTCGAAGGCAGATACAGGTGCTGGAGCAGGGCGGGACGCTTGTGCAGGAGACGAGGGGCTGGGTGGAAGAGCAGTCCCGGACGGTGTCGCAGAGGCTCAAGGAGGTCGTGGGTGATTATCGATACTTCCCGGAACCTGATCTGCCGCCCCTGGCCCTGGACACGGCCTGGGTAGATAGCATCAGGGCAAGGCTTCCCGAGTTGCCGGTAGCGCGCAAGGACCGGTTCATGGCCCAGTTCGGCCTGTCGCTCTATGATGCCCGCCTCTTGACCGATTCGAGGGAGATGGCCGATTATTTTGAGAGCTGCATGAAGCTGGTCGATGCCGGCAAGGCAAAGGCGGTGACCAACTGGCTCCTGGGAGATTTCAGCCGGCTGCTTAACGCTACCAACACCGGGGTAGAAAATGCTAGAATAAGCCCGGAGCATCTGTGTGAGATGCTGGAGCTGGTGGGGAATGGTACCATAGGCGGCCCGGCCGCCAAGACGGTCCTTGAGGAGATGTTTGCCAGCGGGGAGCCACCCGGCAAGATCATTGCCGAGAAGAAGCTGAGCCGGATCAGCGATGTGGATGAAACGAGACAGGTGGTGAAGCAGGTGATAGCCGAGAACAGCGAGGCGGTAGCAGATTACCGCTCGGGTAAGGAACGGGCCGTGACCTTTATCGTCGGCCAGGTAATGAGGGCCACCAGGGGCAGAGCCGACCCGTCCACCGTGAAAGAGATCATCATCCAAGAACTAGGAGGGAGATAAATTGCCTGAAGCGCCTACTTCTTTTTATGTCGCCCAGATACTGATAGCAGTAGCCTTGATCGCCTCGATACTCTTCCAGCTGCGCGGCGGAGGCATCGGGGGTATTTTCGGGCAGGCCGATTCGGTCTATCGAACACGGCGTGGGATAGAGAGCACACTCTTGAAGCTCACCGTCATTCTGATCTCCCTGCTGGTCATTTTTGCCATATTGATCGCCACCCAGGTCTAGTGTCGGTAGATGGGTTCCGTTATAACTCTGACCACAGATTTCGGCTATGACGATGCCTACGTGGGTGCGGTCAAGGGCGCCATTCTAAGCATCAACCCCGAAGCAACCATCGTCGACATAGCGCACTCGGTAGAGCCCCAGAACATACTCGAAGGCGCCTTCCTGCTCGGCACTGCCTACCGGTATTTCCCCAGGCACACGATACACATGGCCATTGTCGACCCCGGGGTGGGCAGCGAGCGACCAGCTATAGTACTGAAGACGCACTCGGCCACCTTCGTCGCCCCCGACAACGGGATTCTCAGCTATGTAGTCGACGACCTGCTTCCTGCCGGGACCCCGACGGCCCGGTCTGCCCGCGGACTCACCGAAATCGTGTTCAAGACGGGGCTGGAGGCGGTGGCCATCACCGACCCGCGCTACTGGCGACAGCCGGTCAGCCCGACCTTCCACGGGAGGGACGTCTTTGCTCCGGTCGCCGCCGGCCTGTCTCTGGATATAGCCATCTACGAGTTCGGGGCCAGGATCAACTCGCTGCATGTGCTGCCTATACCTAAGCCGGACCTCGACCCGGAGGGCAACCTGGTCGGCCGGGTCCAGCATATCGACCGCTTCGGCAACCTGATCACCAATGTCAGGAACAATGACATACCCGGGAAAGACGTCATCATCGAGGTCGGCGGTCACTGCATTGAAGGCCTCAGCAGCTACTACGCCCAGGACAGGGGCGTGATGGCTATCCCGGGCAGCACCGGCTATCTTGAGATAGCGTTGAGAGATGGCAGCGCCCGCGACTTCCTGGGTATGGTGATCGGCGACGAGATCAGGGTAATACCTGCCCCGTAGTCCTG
>PWRA01000097.1 GCA_003556385.1 Dehalococcoidia bacterium
AAGACAGGTCGGCTATTTACTAACGGCTACTTACTACGGCTATTTACTGGTGATGAACGCTTGCAGGCTCTGTCACTAGATATGACCGTGGAAATGACTACTTGTCCAAGGAGGTGAGGATGTTAACCTGCAAAGTATGTGGAAGGAAGTTTAAGTCCAACGTTGCGCTGGGCGGGCATATGTCCCATGCGCACCCGAAGACCTCCCCGGGGCTAACCGTGCACGGGAATAACAGGTTCGATTCAACTGAGACTGAACCCGCTAACTCTATGGGAGTGGAAACGGTTCAGGGAGAGACAGACGACCAAAGCAAGGCCGAAGAAATACGAGAGTACATAGCTCAAGGATACAGCTTCGAGGAACTTGTCCACAATCTCTATCTTCCAGAGAGATCGGTGCGCCGCGAGTGGGCTAAGACGGTTCCGCCGGAATCGAAAGGGCAACTCTCCCTACCGGTGGTTCGGAAGCAAACTGAGGTCCTGGAGTCGGAGGCGTTGCTGCGGTCTTACTCGGATGGTTCTGACCAGGACCAGGCGGAACTGCGAGGGATGATGAAGCTGCGGGCAGCAATGCTCATGGTTATGGAGCTGGCCCACATTGAGGAAAAGTTTGCTGCTGCTGAAGCCAAGCGTCTTGAGCCCATACTGAAAGTGCTCAGGGAAGGGCGTGAGGAACTCGATGCTGCGGCTGCACGAGCGAAGTCATCCAGCTTTGAGATGGCCCAGCAGGCCGCCCAGTCCGCAGTTGGCGGTGTTGTTCAGTACCTGGAGGATAGAGAGGCGAAGGCTCCGCCTCCGTCACCGCCGAAGACCATGGATGAGACGATGACTCGCCGGGTAGACTGGGCAATAGGCAAGATGACAGACATGATGTGGACCATGATGGAGTCCAGAATGTTCCCTCAGCAGGCGGGTGGCAATTTGCCGGAGGGCTGGGAATACCAGGGCTCGCCATCACGACCGCAGTCTGGTCCTCAGACACCTCAGCCTGAGCAGGGCAGCCCGCCGGGATGGGCAGTTGAGAAAGAGGCAAACGAAGAAAAGGAGGTACAAAGCAATGGCTAACCCAGGGATGTTTGGCATGAACCAGCAGATGATGGAGCAGGCGAAAGAGGTAGGCCGACATATCAAGATGGAGGTTACGAAATATCGGCGACAGGGGAGAATCGAAGTGCAATTCCTCCTTGTCGACCCGAATGAAAATTATGACTTCACTCAGGTGGTCGACTCATTTACTGCACAGCTCATCTGGGGCTTTGCCAATGTGTTCGATATTAAGGGTCGTGTGATTGAGAAGGAGTAGCCATGTGGGGCGAGCAGTTCACCAATATGCTCTACCTGGTGGTTATGGCGTCTCTGTGCAGGCTGTCATGGGAGCTATCCCGGCAGCGCAGCTCAGTAGTAGAGCAGGGCGCTCATAAGGCCTCGGTCATGGGTTCAAATCCCTCCGCCGCCATTAACCCTAGAGCGATGGAGCTAACACCTCTCCAGAAGGAGTGGGCAGAGAAGGCGGTGAAACGATACGCCGAGGCGCAGGAGAAGAAGTGGCGCCGGTGGAACGATGCCATGTTTGAGAGGAAATGATGCCGATACGGGTTGAGAGAAAATTGTTCGCCACTGGTGAAAGTCTGGCGGTCACCTTACCCAAGGAATGGACGCGATACTTTCGACTGAAAGCCGGTGATGTAGTGGAGGTGACAGCCAACAATGAGCTTACCATCAAGCCGAAGGTGAGTGACGAGAATATAGATTCTCATACAGACTTGACGGATTCAGACTGAGGGTTTAGACTTGATCTGTAAGCCTGCCTCGTGAGCTTGCCGGTGGAAGTCGGCTCACGAGGCCTTGTGCTTTCACCGGCAGCTCCAAGGCCGACTAAAGGGGTGAGCAACCTGAGCTCAAAAGGTTCAGGCTCACCCCTTTCCTTTTGAGCCAGGTTGCGAAACCCTCCAGTCCGGCCGCGACCGGACAGAAAAGACAAAGAAGGAGGTCATGCAGATGGCTAAATACGCGAGCTGGGCAGATTTCGAGCGGAATGTTCCGATCGTCTACAGGGAGCGTGCTACGGCTGAAGCTTTCCGCGCTGGATTATCGGTCATTGCTCCTCCCGGAATGACCCCAAGGACCAACCGTGTGGAGGCCTATCGCCGCGGCGTTGACGGCAAGGCTGAACTGGTGGTCGAAGGCTATCGCCGCGCCATGTTTGAATAATACCCCGGCTTGGTGTCATCGTGCCTGGACAGTAGTTTGCTTCTTACCAGCCCGATGGCTGTCGCGGCAGCGATAGTCGGGCTGGTGAAGCTGAACCTCACGGTGATATCAAGGGCATAGGGCAGGAGGCGATAGAGTTTCACGAAGAACAGATTCTAAGGAGGTGAAAATGTACGGAGTGCAGCAAGTAACAGGACCAATGCCAGCGCAGTACGCTGGACAACAGGTGGCTGGCCCGGCAGCTTACTACCCTCGGGAGACCGGCTTTACAGGCATCTTCGAGATGATGATGCCCATGATCATGATGATCATGATGCTGGCCATCATTATGCCCATGCTGAAGGGCATCACCGGAAGGGAGTAGCCTCAGCAGCCGGCAAAACTATTCTCAAAGGGGGTTAACAAACGATGTACGGAACACAACAGTTCACGGGGCAGCAGTTCCGGCCTCAGCAGTATCAGTACGGAACGATTGGGGGTTACCACCCTCAAACCAATTCCTTCACAGGCATCTTCGAGATGATGATGCCCATGATCATGATGATCATGATGATGGCCATTATCATGCCCATGATGAAGGGTATCACCACACCGGCCAAATAATGGAGGTGACTATCGACGAAAGGAGGTCAAATCATGAGTAATGGAATAAGGGGCCCGTATGACCCCCAGCAGCTCATCGCTCCTGGCTATCCTGGCGTTGCGCCTCCTATGGGATGGGTGCCTCCTCTGGGTGGCGTGCTGAACCTCATCGGCGTCTATGATACCAGGCGCCGGGGCTGGGTGGGCTTGCCGCTTGAGGCGTTGACTGAAGCCCTGGTCGTGGGGGAGAAGCAGCACGCGCTCGACAGAGTTGATGCCAGGAACGGCAGGTGCAGCCTGACCATCCCGGAGGGGACAGCAGTAGGAGAGTCGAAAACAGCCGAGATCGAGGTACCTGCGGGTGAGGTATGGTATCTCCGGAATCATGAGATCAGGGTTCATGAGGCGGCAGCTCTTAGCGCTGGAGACCTCGTCTGCAACTTCCGTGTATCAAGGTTCCCCAAGGTCAACGACGTTGATAAGCTGTTCTACAGCACTGAGGACCGCCTTACGGCGACGCAGGCGCTAATCGCGGCCGGCGATGTCTGTGACCACCGCTCGATCATATGGCGGGATGCCATAGGCGACGTGGCTCACAAGCGGGATGTGCTCAGGGACTTCGCCGACCCGGATGAGCTGGGCAACGCCCTGAGGCTTTTCGGTGGCGATAAGCTCACGTTGGTGGTTACAGTCGCTGATGCTGAAACCGCCGACGCTGATGTTGACGTTGACCTCACCGTATGGGGCTTGAGAGGTAAGCGCCTGATCGAGTAGGCGGCACCGGTATGACCTTGCTGGGCAGCTCAGCCGGAAGAGGCGACTTATCCGGGCGAGGTGTTGGTGTACGAAACATGGGCTCAACGGTGATGTAGAAGGCATCTTATCGTGGTGAGTATGCCCGCAAGCTGCCTCTAGGGGCAAGCTTGTGACCGGGGCTGAGCCGGCAAGGTTCAGCCCTGTGTGTTTAAGGAGGAAAGATGCCAGATAGATTGATACCGCCGGGGTACCAGGCGGTGCTCATCGGCTCGGCGACAACGCTGGAAGGGCTGAGTGCCTTCGTGCCAATGGAGGAGGCGGCAGCCGAGGGAAACCTGATGCTCATGCGCCTCGACTTCGGCGAGTTTCTCAGCACTGAGACGCTGACAGAGCTGGAGAGAGCGCTGCGAGATCAGGGTGTGCCGGCCTGGCCGGGTTATCCTTATCTCGTTTACGCTGACGCCGGCACCCCCTCGGTCTATGTTGCCTGGCAGAAGGGGGGTATCGGGACGTCCATCATCATCGGCCTGCTGAT
>PWRA01000125.1 GCA_003556385.1 Dehalococcoidia bacterium
CCGAGATGAAGACCGGTGAAGGTAAGACGCTGGTGGCTACGCTTCCCCTCTACCTCAATGCCCTTGCCGGGCAAGGCTGCCACCTGGTAACAGTAAATGACTACCTGGCGAGACGGGACTGTCACTGGATGGGCCCCATCTACCATGCTCTGGGGGTGAGCGTGGCCGCCATCAACGCCCAGCAGAATGTCAGCCAGCCGGCTCCCTCCTACCTGTATGATCCCGAGCATCAGTCGGAAGACGCGAGTTGGAGTTCCCTGCGCCCCGTCACGCGCCGCGAGGCCTACGAGGCGGACATAACGTACGGCACAAACAACGAGTTCGGATTCGATTACCTGAGGGACAACATGGTCGTTGATCTATCGCAGTGCGCGCAGCGTCCTTTGAACTACGCCATCGTGGACGAGGTGGATAACATCCTTATCGACGAAGCGCGTACTCCCCTGATTATCAGCGGAGCAGGGGAAGAAGCAACGCAGAGGTATTATACCTTTGCCCAGTTGGTTTCTCGTCTTGAGAGAGATGAAGACTACACAGTGGACGAGCGCAACCGCACGGCCATACTCACCGACACGGGCATGACCAAGGTCGAGAAGACGCTGCGAAAGGAAGGCTTGCTGAAGGCACCCGACCTCTACGATCCGTCCAATCACTTCCTAACTCAGTACCTGGAGAGTGCTCTGAAGGCGCATGCCCTGTTTAAGAGAGACAAGGACTATGTAGTGAAGGACGGGGAGGTCATCATTGTAGATGAGTTCACCGGCAGGCTCATGTTCGGCAGGAGGTATTCTGAGGGACTGCATCAGGCTATCGAAGCCAAGGAGCGAGTAAAGATCCAGCGAGAATCGGTCACCCTGGCTACCATCACCTTCCAGAATTACTTCCGACTCTATGAGAAGCTGGCGGGTATGACGGGGACCGCGGTCACCGAAGCCGAGGAGTTCCACAAGATCTACAAGCTGGAAGTGGTCGTGATACCTACCAATAGGCCTATGCGGAGAACAGAGTACGGAGACCAGATCTACAAGGACGAGAAGGCCAAATTTGCTGCCGTGACCAGGGAGACCAAAGAATGGCACGACCAGGGACGGCCTGTTCTCATCGGCACAACCTCTATCGAGAAGTCCGAGTCCCTGTCCGACCTGCTAAGGAGAAATGGCGTACGTCATCAGGTGCTGAATGCCAGGCCCGGGCACCACGAGAAGGAAGCAAACATAGTTGCCGAAGCCGGACGGGTGGGGGCGGTAACCGTGGCGACACAGATGGCCGGGCGTGGTGTTGATATCATCCTGGGCGGTAATCCCGAGGAGCGCGATGAGGAGGACTGGCAGATAGAGCATGACAGGGTGGTTGAACTGGGCGGACTCCATATTGTAGGTACCGAGCATCATGAGGCAAGGCGCATCGATAATCAGCTGCGGGGGCGGGCTGGAAGACAGGGAGACCCGGGCAGTTCCCGCTTCTATGCTTCACTGGAGGACGAGATCGTCCGCCGCTTTGGCGGCGACCGCGTCAAGGGGCTCATGCAGTGGGCAGGTATGGACGAAAACACGCCCATTGAACACCCGGTAGTGAACAGGGCCATCAGCAACGCCCAGGTCCAGACCGAAGGCCATAACTTCAGCATCCGTAAACACCTGGTGGAATACGACGATGTCATCAATAAGCACCGCGAGGTGATATACGCTGAGCGAAGAAAAATCCTCAGCGGTGCCGACCTGAAGGCCAACATACTGTCCATGGTCCGGGATGAAATCCAGGGCCTGGTAAGTCATCATCTGAGCAGAGTTAGCTACGAGGCGGACGAGGACGAGCCCAATCTGGCAGCCTTGCTGGAGGACGTGTCTGCCATCATGCCGTTGCCTCCGCAGTTCAGGAGCGACGGGCTTTCCGAGCTGGACCCCAAGGAAGTGGCGGAGAGACTGGCGGGCTATGCCGTACAGCTTTATGAGCAACGGGAGCAGGAACTGGGCGCCAACAACATGCGGATAGCTGAAAGGCTGGTGATGCTGCGGGTTATCGATAGGCTGTGGATGGAACACCTTACCGCGATGGAGCATATGCGCCAGGGAATAGGCCTGCGGGCCGTGGGGCAGGAACAGCCTCTGACGGTCTACAAGAGAGAAGGGCACGCACTTTTCGACGCCATGCTGGCCGGCATCCGGTATGACGTGGTCCGCGCCATCTATCACGTGGGCATCGCCAGGGAAGCCCCCCGCAAGAAGGAAGCAGTAGCGGCCGGCAGAAAAGTCGGGCGCAACGAGCCCTGCCCGTGCGGCTCCGGCAAGAAGTCCAAGCACTGCTGCTACGCGTAGAACGTATAAGATCCATATGACTCCCCGGACATTCCGAACCACGGGTGCCCGGAGAGTTGCCTGCAAGCAGATGACACGGCTGGCCGGCCACCCGTCGTCTCAAGCCGGCACCCTTTCCTCTGCCGAAGGCGCCTACGCTAAGGCGCAGTGTCCTGATTGTCTCTCAGGAGGCCGAGCCTGCTGGTCTCCTCAGCAACGATATCCTCATCCAGCTTGGCAAACAACGGCTCGGGCTCGCGAAGTTTCTGTCCCTGAGGCAAGAACTGCGCTTTCCAGCCCGAATCCTTCACGGTACTGTCGAATCCGAGGTATGAATGCAGCTTTTCGGAACTGAAGGGCAGGAAAGGATAGAGAGCGGTTTTCAGCACTGCCAGCAACGAGAGAACGGCATAGACAGACCTAGCGGAAGCCTCACGGTCGGTCTTCAGTGTCTTCCAGGGAGCCTGCTCGTCGAGGTAACGATTGGCTTCCTGGGCGAGGGACATCGCTTCTTTGACCGCCGCTTTGAACTCGCGATCGTAAAGCAGGCCGTCCACATCGTCTAGCGCTGCCTCAGCCCGGCGGAGCAACGTCCGGCTGGGTTCGTCCAGGTCGCCGGGTGCAGGAACGGTCCCGTCGAAGTTACGGTGCGCAAAGGTGAGAACGCGGTGGGCCAGATTCCCATAGGTGGCTACCAGCTCGTTGTTGTTGCGCCGCAGGAACTCCCGCCAGGAAAAATCGCTGTCGCCGTTCTCGGGCATGTTTGCCGCCAGCGTATACCTCAGCGGGTCGGGGGCATATCGTTCGAGGTAGTCGGGAAGCCAGACCGCCCAGTTGCGGCTGGTGGAGAGCCGGCTGCCCTCAATGGTCAGGAACTCATTGGCCGGAACGTCATACGGAAGCTGCAGGCCGCCATAGCCCAGCAGCATCGCGGGCCAGATGAGCGAATGAAAGAAGATATTGTCCTTGCCGATGAAGTAGAAGCTCTTCGCTTCGCCCTGCCAGTAGGGCTGCCAGGCGGTATCGTCTCCACGCAGCATTGCCCATTCCTTGCTGGCCGACAGATAGCCGATGACTGCCTCGAACCATACATAGATACGTTTGCGCTCGAAGCCCGGCTGCGGCACGGTTATGCCCCATTCCAGGTCACGGGTGATCGCCCGGTCCCTCAGTCCTTCGTTCAGGAACTTCCAGGTGCTGCTCAGCACATGTCGGCGCCAGTGAGTCTGCTCCTTTGTCCAGGCGGCCAGGTCGTGCTGGAAGGCAGAAAGGCGCAGGAAGAAATGCTCCGAGGAATGGAAGTGGGGCGTAGTGCCGCAAATGTAACAGCGAAGATCCTTAAGCTCCGAGGGGACCAGGGGCTTGCCGCATTCATCGCATTCGTCGCCCCTGGCCCTGGGGAAACCACAATAGGGACAGGTGCCCGCAAGATAGCGGTCGGGGAGAAATCGCGCGCATCTCTCGCAATGGGCCTGCTGCATCGTATCCTTGTAGATGTGGCCTTTATCGAGGAGAGTCAGGAAGATATCGTGTGTAACCTCAGTATGGTTGAGCGTCTCCGTTGTGGTGTAGAGGTCCCACGAGATGCCCAGCTTCTCCCAGCAATCGACGAACTGCTGATGGTATTTGGCTGCTACTTGCCCCGGCGTGATGGATTCCTGCTCGGCGCGGATCGTGATGGGCGCTCCGTGCTGGTCGCTCCCCGATACCATGAGCACGTCATTGCCCTTGAGGCGGTGATAGCGGGCGAA
>PWRA01000037.1 GCA_003556385.1 Dehalococcoidia bacterium
CCGTGCCGATTCCGCCAGCTCGGGTATGTACTCAACGGTAACCACTCTGCTGGCCAGTTCTGCCAGTATGGCAGCCTCATACCCGCTCCCGGTGCCCAGTTCCAGTACCTTCTCATGTCCGCTCAGCTCCAGGGCCTGCACCATCAGGGCGACGATGAACGGCTGGGATATCGTCTGCCCGAATCCGATGCTCAGGGGACGGTCGTCATAGGCGACCTGCTGTATCTGGGGCGGTACAAAGGACTCCCGCGGGACCCGCCGGATAGCTTCGATGACCCGCTTGTCTGCGATCTCGTGGTCAAGGTGTTTGATCAGGTTCTCTCGAGCCCGTTCTAAATCCACCGCTTTCACCGGTCGGCGACGTCAGCCGAGGACGAGGGTCAGTATGATGAGAACCACGATTATGACGCCGGCGATGATGGCGATACGCTTCACCTCCGGCACTACATGCCGATGACGGACGGAGGGGTCCTGTGTCCTCGACGGAGTCCGGACGGGCGCCTGCGGGCCGGTGGGCGCGACTCTTGACTCTGGCCGGCGTTCCTGGGCCGGTCCTGCGGGCCTGGCCCTCTGCCTGGCCTTTGATCGTTTTGATTTCTTTGGCATTATACTTGCCTCGATCGGGGCTGCCTGTAAATCCTGGTGCTGGAGATGTACGCGTGACCCAGCAACTCCTGTAGCTGGCGAAGGTCGGTACCGTTCTGGAGTTTGTGCCGCGCGAAGCTATGACGCAGGGTCTGCGGCGTCACCCTCTCGCCCAGCCCGGCCCTCTCGGCATAGCCCTTGAGAATCTGCCAGAACCCCTGGCGGGTCAGCCTCTTGCCGCGCCGGTTTAGAAACAACGCTTCCTCTCCATCGTCATACAGCAGGTCGAGTCTGTCGTTCCGGCAGAAACCGGCGAGGACACCGCCGACTCGCTGATCAAACGGCACCCGCCTGCCCGATCCAACCCGCAGGCATCTCTGGTCGAAGTCTATGTCGTCAATATTCAGCGAGACCAGTTCGCTTATGCGTAGTCCCGTGGCATAAAGCAACTCCAGCATCACGACATCTCTACGGGCCTCTGGAGTGACCGGCTTGGAAGCCTCCGCAACCAGCTGCCGGTACTCACCTGGAGACAAAAACTTCAGAGAGTGCCTCCGGACCGGCGGAGCCGGTAGATCCTTTGTCGGATTACCGTTGATCTTTCCCGAGTTGGCCATGAAACTGAAGAACGACCTGGCCGATGCCACTTTGCGGGCCGTGGTTGCCATCGAGTATCGCTTCTCCCTGAGCTTGAGCAGATAGCCCTTGAGCAGTTCGTCGTAGGAGCTTATGATGTCCTTCGCCCGCTCCTCCACCATGAAGGCGAGCATTTGAGTCAGGTCGTTCCGGTAGGCTGCCACGGTGTGCGGAGAACAGCATTTCTCGCGGGTCAGATAGTCAAGGAAGGCATCGATGTCCGACTTCGTCATCGCTGTGGTCAATTGCATCACTCACCGTGACCTTCCCTCGTCCCCTGGGACTCCGGGTGTTACCGTCACCTCAGCCGTCCCGCGATCACGAAGGGCGATCACACGGCCCATTATACGCTCACCATTATTGTAACGCAAGCGAGTGTAGCGGTCTTTTGCCTGTATGCAGACCCGCTGCTACAATGAACTTGCCATGGATTCAGAGCAATTGAGGGCTTTGCCGGCAAAGCCCGGGGTCTACCTGTTCAGAGACGAGCAGGGTAGAGTCATGTACGTTGGCAAAGCTGCCAACTTGAATAGTCGGGTACGGAGCTATTTCGGTTCTCCTTCCGGGCTGCCGGCCAAGACTCAGAGGATGGTCGCTCGAATATGTGATTTCGACTTCGTGATCACCGGCTCAGACCAGGAGGCGCTCATCCTGGAGAGCAATCTTATTAAGAGATACGTCCCTCAGTATAACGTGCACCTGAAGGACAACAAGAGTTTCCCGTATCTTAAGATCGATGTCAACGAAGACTGGCCTCGAGTGTGCATCACCCGCCGGGTGCAGAAGGACGGAGCCAGGTACTTCGGCCCTTTTGCCAGCACCAGTTCGGTGCGCAAGACACTGAAGCTGATAAAGAGGATATTCCCTTTTCGCAGCTGCAACAAGACCCTTGATGGAAAGAGTGAGCGGCCCTGTCTCGATCACTTCATCCACCGTTGCCTGGGACCCTGTGCCGGGATGGTGGAGAAGCAGGAGTACGATGAGGTGATAAGACGGGTCATTCTGTTCCTGCACGGAAGGGAAGAGCTGGTCCTTCGCGAGTTGAATGCCGGGATGAAGGAGGCGGCCCGCCGGCTCCGATTCGAGAAGGCAGCCTTGCTGCGGGACCAGATCAGGGCCATAGAGCAGGTAATGGAGGGTCAGAGGATCGCCGTGGCATTGAAGGGCGACCAGGATATCGTCGGCCTGGCACAGGATGAAGAGCAGGCCTGCGCAGCGGTCTTCTTCGTTCGGAATGGCAAGCTTATCGGCCGGGACCACTTCACTATGGAAGGAGTGAACGGGGAGGCTCCCGGCCAGGTCATGACCGGCTTCGTCAAACAATATTACGCATCTGCTTCGTATGTACCTCCGTTGATACTGCTCCAGCATCCGGTGGAGGAGGCCGATGTGCTATCTGAATGGCTCAGGCAACAGAGAGCGGGAAGCGTCAGGCTCCAGGTGCCCCGGCGCGGGGCCAGGAAGAAGCTGGTGGAGAACGCGGCCGAAAACGCGGCCAGTGGCCTGGAGCTATCCCGGGCCAAACGGATGAGCGCAGAAACCGTAAGCGCCGGCCTGCAGGAACTGAGAGACAGGCTCCGCCTGCCCGGACTGCCCCTGAGAATAGAGTGCTACGACGTCTCCGACATCCAGGGTACCCTGGCCGTGGGCAGTATGGTGGTCCTGGAGAAGGGTCTGCCCCGGCGGACGCACTATCGGCGCTTCCGGATAAAGACTGTGGTCGGCGCCGACGACTGTGCCATGGTCCAGGAGACCCTGAGGCGCAGGTTCCGGCGAGGGGCGAAGGGCAAAGGGAGTTGGGCCGTGGTTCCCGACCTTGTCGTGGTCGACGGGGGCAGGGGGCAGCTGAATGCTGCCCTGGCGGTGAAGCGGGAGCTGGGTCTGGACTCCATTCCCATGGTCAGCCTGGCCAAAGAGGAGGAGAAGGTATTCATTCCCGGCGAACCTGAGCCGCTTTCTATGAGCGGCGACTCGCCGGCCTTGCACGTGCTGCAGAGGGCCAGGGACGAGGCGCATCGCTTCGCGGTCGGCTACCACCAGAAGCTGCGCCGTAGACAGGGAGTCGCGTCGGCTCTGGATGACGTTTCGGGCATCGGGCCCAGACGTAAGAAGGCTTTGCTGAAGAGGTTTGGCTCGGTCCAGGCGATCAGGAATGCCTCGGTTGAGGAACTGAGCCAGATGGCAGGCATAACGCCGGCCGTGGCGCATAGGATCCTGCAGTACCTGGGAGATTCACCGGCATAGCGGCATTCTCAGCCACAACGGCCGCTGCATCTCTGTCGAGGCAGACGCAGCCCGGGTCAGTATCCTGTCCGCTATGCCGCCCGGCGAGATATCCAGGTGTCGGCATAGTGCATCAAACACTGCTGCTCCCTGACTGAACCGCGCCATCCGCGCCAAGACAAGGTCCGTTGGCAAAGGCTCTCAGTCTTCGCCTCAATCCACGACATCCGTATCTTCGCCAGGTGTCGCCCGTCCTCTATCTGCTGGCTCAATGCCCTTCCTGAGCATGGGGGGCTCCTTGACTTGGAAGACCCGCATGCGCCGGCGCCCCGCAAATGGTCTCCCCGGTGAGCCCGGGAAGGGCGAGAATACCCGGGCAGTTCACCCTACAGCCCATCAGTGATGGCGTCCTATCGCAACGGGAGCAACAGAGGCAGCGCAGGCAGCGGCCGCGCCGCAGACGTACGGCCCTGGCTGGTTTCCAGCTAGTATGGACTGCTTGGGCGCGCTTGGGGAGCAGGTAACTGCCGAGGGAGGGACTCGAACCCACACTCCCTCGCGGGAAGCGGATTTTAAGTCCGCCGCGTCTAC
>PWRA01000151.1 GCA_003556385.1 Dehalococcoidia bacterium
CCGATCTGTTCGAACTGGCAATTAGGACGCCGAACCCGGTGAACGAGCCATCACACTTTTAGGCATACCATAGGTCTTTGCCTCGTCGCCTTGCCGCCCATACGGCGATTGCTACTGAACCCAGCAGTAGCAAACCTGCTATGGCGCCCTTTTCCGCCGGAGTAGTGTTGACGACCAGGGCGCTCATGCCCACAGCTGGCGCCAATGCAGCCCTCACTACAGGCTTAAGGCCCGGATGCTCACTTATGAACACGGCGATGGGCGGGCTCACTCTGTAATAGTGGCCTACAAAGACTTGGCCCGGCCGATTGGTGGCCAGGTATCTATCTCTGAATTCGCGCAGGACCTGTATTTCCCCGGCCATCGGCGTGCCGTACGCCGCGGTGGCGATGAAGCACGGGGTGCGGATGTCGAAGGGGGAAGTGGGGCCAACGTCGAATCCGATGGCCAGCGTTACCGGGTTGCTCCAGTCCCACGCCTTCGTGTCGAGGTAGTTCCGATGTATGGTCAGAACGGCCTTGCCGCCACCGACATCGGTCACTTCGTAGTCGGGCGATTCCACATCGCCGTCCACCATTATGGTGGTGGGTCTCAAATGGTATCCGTCATTGTCCACGATGGAAACTACCTCGGTGGCACTGCCCCACGTGATGGTGGTCTCTATCGGAGGCTGCTCGTCGCGCTCGGGATCGTCGGGATCGGTATAATACGTGCGAGATCGCGGAAATAGACTGGCAGGTGTTCCGAGTGGCTTGATTCTCAGGATAGCATAGGGGCCGTCATCGAACTCGACCCTTAGCACCAGGGTCGCGTTTAGGTCCCTGATTAGCCTGTCTTTATCCCCGAAACGGCTATCCAGGAGATAGCTGTTAAGTATAAGCAGAGTATCACCTATCCGCATGTAGTGTTCCGCTGAGACACGGTGAGACTCCTCGCTCCCATCATCGTGTTCTATCACCTCGCTGATGCGTCTGATCTCCTTGGCGCTGCCCCAGTTGATCCTGCACTCCACGAAATCAGGCCGCTCGTCCCACTCGTAATAGATCGGGCCGGGAGGGACAGAGGGATGATGTACGGCTGTGATCGTCAGAGTTCTGGTTTCGCCCACATTGAACGCGATGGACAGGCCCACCGATTCCCCCGCGTTCTTCAGTTCGTGCCTCAGGTACTGCCAGTTATGTATCACAAGCCTGGCCGTGCCGTCGTCGTTGGGGAGCACTCTGTAGTGGGCATTTCTCACCAGGTTCTGCAGCCACGCATCTTCATTGGTATTCACGATGGACTCTACTGCAGTAGGAGGATGCTGCCACCTGATGATGGCCGTGATATCTAGGTCGCTATAGAGATGGTAGTCGGCTTTCAAGTCGACAGAGGGAGGCTCATCAACTGCTCTGATGACAAACTGGCGCGGGTCGCCGTAGTCGAAGTGGATGGTCATCTCCAGTTCTTCTGGCCATCTGGTCAGCGGTCTACCAAGGTAAGCCTGGCTGATGGTCAGGGTGTCGTCGACTACCGTGTAGTTACCGGCACCTAACCCAACACCGCGGTCATCGACCCCAACGACCTCTCGCGCACCCCGCCACGTTATCGTTGTCGTCAGATCAATGGGATCGTTGACATCAAATATGGCCTCTTGAGGCTCGATGGTGGCATGAGTACCGATCGCCGTGATGGCGAATTCGGCCGGGTCGCCGATGTCGAACGCGATACTGAGCACCACCCTGTCCCCGATGTCCTTCAGCCTGTCTGCGAGGTAATTGTCATTCGATATGGTTAGCGTGGCCTTACCCTCCACGGTTTCGCTGACCGTGTAGTCCTTGCCCTCGCCCTCTACCAGGGGGCTGAGCGGATCGGCGTCGTCCACGATGGACACTGTTCCGGGGGTGGCAGTACCCCACGTGACGGTTGTTGTTACGTCGGCGCGGTCATCCAGGTCATATTCGTCTTCGTCGGGGGATACATGTGGTGGGTTCTCGATCGCAGTGATGACAAAGTCGCGCCGCTCGCCGTAATCAAAGTAAATGGCCAGCGCCATCTTTTCGTTGTGTGCCTGAAGTTTCTTCTCGAGATAACTGCGCAGGATGGTTAGAAGTTGAGTCGTACTCGGCTCGTCTACCTCGAGCGTGTAATGCGTGTCTTTGATGAGAATGTCGCCGTCATCATCCACGATGGAGAGTACTTTCTCGGCTTTCCACCACCTGATTATGGTGCGGACATCACCCCGGGCCACGACGTCGTATGAGGCTCGCTCCGGGTCTATGGCGGCATGAGTTTGCCTGGCCGTTATCGTGAAGGTGCTGTCGTACTCCTTGCCATCGTCATTACCGGAGCCGATCGTCAGCACCACTGTGTCTCCGTGTGCCGGGAGCTTCTCACTGAGATATGTGCCCAGGATGAGTAGAGTGGTATCCAGCACCCTGTAGTGCTCATTCTCTACCAGCTCAACTCCTTCTTCATCGACAACGAATATCGGGTCTCTCGTTGCGGTGGACCGCCGGCTGATCCTGGTCTTGACGAAGTCGGGCCTTTCGTCCCGGTGGTACTCCGCTTCTGTTGGAGAGATGGTGAACCCTACCTGCTCGGGTTCGTCTGCCAGGGACGGCAACGCCGTCACGAAACCCAGACCCAGGGCCAACAGCAGGGCGAGGGAAATCCGCGTCATTGCTACAAACCTAGGTTTCATCAGATCGTCAACCTCCTTCTTCTGCCCAGTCGATTGCCATATTGGTCAGCATTACTCTGTACGCATGATGGCTACCTCCTCCGACGAGTCTTATCCATATCGTAGCCTGTAAGCCTGTCACATACGTCGTTCAAAAATGCAGCGCGTCGGCAGGATCCCTCCTGGCAACGGGTTGCCATGTCGCTGTGCATCTATGCTGGCTCCGGACGCTACCCTTCTCTGGGCGGATGCCCACGCATTTGACGCACGAGCGCGCACTCATACATGGTGCGGCCTGAAGATGGGCTGTTCTCCGAAGCCAGGCAAAAGGAGAACCGGGCATGTTACGGCAATCGCCGTTCCCCGGAAATGGCTTGTTGCGGAATAGCTTTCAAGAGGACCACGAGCAGGCCTGAATCTGGCTTCCGGACTGCGGCAGTATGCTGACGTATCCACCTCAGCCTCAACCTTTGATTTCCCTTGCCTCTCGGTAGTATGTACGCGTTCAGTCGCCTTCCAACAGGTCGACTATGATGTAATTCTACACCCCTCCACGGTTCTTGTCAAGCGTCTCTTCCCTCTATCGCCCCGGCTCTAGGGTCCTAGCTGCCTGTATGTTCGGTGATATCCCACTCACCCCAGCGTCGCACGATCCGATCGTCTCGCACCTCTATGATCTCGATTCCGGTGATACGTGTGAGCCTGTTCGTGGGGCCGACACCCAGATAGCGGTTCCTGTTGGTCCCTTCGGCCGACCAGCGGACTGCTATCCGGCTCTTCTCGAGGTCTATGACAAGATCGTTAACGCTTGCCCGCAGATCGGGGAACGCGTCGACCAGTTCGCGCAGTCCCTGGGCAAACCCCTCCCTGGTACCGGGACGTCCCGCAGATGATGCATCCTCAAAGTCATCTGCATGCAGCGCATCAAAGGATGCCCAGTCCACGGGGACCGTCCAGAGCGAGATCCACCTGCGGGCGATCACGGCCAGCGCCTCGCGGCGCCTCCTGTGCATCTCTTTCATGCACATATCTATCCCTCAAGACCCACCTGCACTGAAATCCCGGATCAGAGGCTTGTCCGTGCCGACGGGCGACTCGGCCAAGAGTTCTCCATCGGCGCTGACGATCATCGCGCCACCGAAAGACGGGTCGTCCGTGTTGATCTCCAGGGCATTTACGATCAGCGTGGTCACCCCTGCCCCTCTAACGGCTTCCAGGTACATTTGACGTTCGCGTGAAATCCAGTGGTTGATGTCCGGCATGCTTTCGCTGAAAGGGCGTGACATGGGGA
>PWRA01000153.1 GCA_003556385.1 Dehalococcoidia bacterium
CATCCGAACCTGATTTCGGGACACTGCTCTTATTCTCAAGCTGCATGGGAAAGAGAGAAACAGCATAGAGCGGAATATTCAGAATCCGGCCGTCACGCTTCAGATTCAATTGCGATGTCCGGCCAAGGAAGGGAAGGTTTAAGAAAAATGGATTGGAGCATCAATGTCAATATTACCTTGGTAAAATGTGAAGGATTCATCGTTTTATGAGGGTAAAATGTGAAAATTAAAACAGGCATCAAGGACCGGAAGGGCTGGCCAGGGGGATCAGTTGGCATCCTGAGCGGTTACACATGGACTGAGCTGCCTGCAGATGATATTTTTTTTTGCTAATCCGGTTAAAAAGAGTATTTTTGAGAATCTTGATGCTCCGTTGTGCAAATAATCAATAATATTTCACGCCCGTCCTGCTCAGGCCCTGAGCCGCTCAGTTGATAACAATCTGGAAGGCTTGCACGGGTATATTCTGAACGTATACAGTGTTGAACCAGGAGGAAAAAATTGATGCAGCATCTTGAATGGCCGGAAGAAAATGCCTCAACTGAAACCTCCTGTGCCCCATGGTATGAACAGGGCTCCAATATCTGCCTTGACTTTCACGGTGATCCGGGCAGTGCTGAGCTGGCTGTATTTTCAGACGGCAATCACCATATGGCTCTAAGGGACTGTCTGAAATATTTCCAGCAGCACCATCCTGAACTCTCCGGAATATTTTACGCTACAACCCCTCCCGGGCCAATCGTCAAAATGTTCAGGACAGGATGCCTTAAGCTGGGCAATCTGGTTTTAAGGACCAGCCCCCATGTCTTCATCAGTCCCCTGGAGGTCATCAAAAGCCTTGCCCTGGACGGATTGATCCAGGAGTATTATCCTTTTGTCCGGAATCAGGGTAATGTGCTGCTGGTGAGAAAGGGCAACCCCAGAAACATTGCCGGAGTAGATGATCTGGAGCAAAAGGGCTTGAGGCTTTTTCTGTCCAGCCCTCATTCAGAAAAAACAAGCTATGCTGCTTACTTCGGCACACTGAAAGCGCTGGCGGGAACGCCTGCTCTGCCTGATGAACTTATAAACTCCGGCCGGGTGATTTTCGGAAAATGCATTCACCACCGGGAAGCTCCCCAGGCGGTGGCCGACGGCAGGGCTGACGCGGCTTTGGTGTTCTACCATCTTGGGTTGCGCTGCGTAAGGATTTTTCCGGATATATTTGAGATGATCCCCCTGGGCGGAACTGTAGAAAAACCCGACCCTCTGCCGGGAAATATGGTCTCCGGGACCTGTATTGGACTGGCAGAAGACGAAGGCAAGTGGGGCAGAAGCCTCATGGGTTTTCTAAGATCGGAAAATGCCGGGCAGATATATAAAGGCCATGGCCTGTTGCCGTGGAATAATTCTAAATAACAAACCAGGAAGGATTTATGCGAAAAAAGATAAACCGCAGGAGATTTATGTATACCACTGCCGGGGCGGTTGCCGGTCTGGGAATAACCGGCATTGAAGCTGCGCGCGGACCGGGAGCTGTGTCTGCGGCTGACCCGGGTTCAGAGGGCATGCCCAGAAGAAAGCTGGGGCGCACCGGCCACCAGGTTTCCATATTCAGCCTGGGCGGAGAATCGACAGTGCAGCAGGCCGGCAGGCAGGAAGAGGCGACAGCCATACTGGAGAAGGCTCTGGATCTTGGAGTGAACTATATCGACACCTCTCCCACATACGGCGGAGGCGGCAGCGAGAGCAACATCGGCCAGGTCATGGCCCGCAGGCGAAAGGATGTTTTTCTGGCCTCCAAGACCCATGACCGCACCTACGACGGGACCATGCGCCTTATTGAGCAGAGCCTGAAGCGGCTGCAGACTGACTATCTGGATCTTTATCAGGTGCACAATGTCCGGGTGAACGATGACGTGGATCAGGCCCTGGGCAGGCAAGGTGCGGTGCGGGCCATGGAAAAGCTTAAATCGGAGAAGGTCATCCGCAACATCGGGATCACCGGGCACAAGGATCCGGATGTACTGATCCGGGGCATAACCCGCCATAATTTCGACACGGTCCTTCTCAGCCTTAACGCTGGAGACATACATTACCGGCCTTTTCAAGAGGACCTCCTGGAAAAGGCGGCAGAGAAGCAGATGGGAATTATCGCCATGAAGGTGACTGCGGTCAGCCGCATTCTTAAGCCCGGAGGGGCCGTCTCCATGCAGGAAGCACTGGGTTATACCCTCAGTTTCCCAGTCAGCACGGCCATCATAGGCATCTCCAGTGTGGAACAGGTGGAGGAAAACGTCCGTATCGCCAGGGAATTCGAACCTTTTACCGGCAATGAACTGGCCAGGATAGAAGACAAAGTCCGCCCGCATCAGGACCAGGCCAATTTCTTCAAGCATTACTGGTGAAAACCGGAGAGTGGGTTAAGACGGACAGAGGTCTGGTTACTCAGCAGTTCACCGTGGTATATCTCATATTTTCATCCGACAGAGCATACTTTTGAAATATTTTACCACGCCTCTAAGCGGGGTTCATATTCTTGGAATCATTTTCAGAAGCTGTGTACCCTTAAACCGGATGAACCAGACATATATAACTATTGCAGGAATATTTTTGGTAGGCTCCAGTATTTCTTGATGGGACTATACCTGAGAAACAGCCGAAATCTTCACTTACACTCGCCGATGGAGCCCTCGGCGCATGTTCTGCCCCCGGTCCATATCAGCCCGGACAGGTTGGCCCCGGTCAGATCGGCTTCCCACCGGTTAGCCCCGGTCAGATCGGCCCTGGTCAGATCGGCCCCGGACAGATTGGCCCCGGTCAGATCGGCCCCGGTCAGATCGGCCTCGGACAGTTTGGCACCGGACAGTTTGGCCTCGAATAGGTAGGCCCCGAACAGGTTGGCCTCGGACAGATCGGCCTCGGACAGGTCGGCCCTGGACAGGTAGGCCGTGGTAAGATCGGCCCCGCTCAGATCCGCACCTGACAGGTTGGCCCCGGCCAGGAAGGCCCGGGTCAGATCGGCCCCGGACAGGTTGGCTTTGGACAGATCGGCCTCGGTCAAATCACAGCTGCTGCACGAATTCGTCTTCAGCAACCTGTCCAGATCATCTTGATCATACGCCCCGGCCTGCCCCATGCCCAGAAGGCAAACCAGCGCCGCCATTGCCGCGAATCCAAAAATCTTCACACTCCACTTTTTCATGACGTTCCTCCTGAATGGTTGAGTGTTGATGTTTTCCATATACAGAGCACTATCTATACCAAACAATAAATACATTAAATATCATAATGTTGCGAGAAACAGCCAGCCACGGCAGTCTTAAGTTTGCACCAACATTGTTGGCAGTATTTGGCAATGGGTCTTATGGGAAGTCCTTTGATCAACCCGGTTTCCTGGCACGAAATACTGCTCCGTAGGTTCTGGCAGATGTGGACACTGTGGTTCGACCGAGAAACTCAACATCTTGAAATCCGGTTTTTCTGATCAGGTCCAACAGATCCCGCACGGGGATCGCCCCGCCTATTCAGTCGGACCATGCCTCAAGGGTGCAGGGTGTCTCCCTTGCTCTTTCACCCTCTAGAAAGATGTCTGCGAACTGAAGGCGCCCTCCCGGTCCAAGGACCCGGAATATTTCCAGGAATGCCATTTTCTTCCGGGTTGATAGATTCAAGACGCCATTGGAAATGACAATGTCGAAAGTATCGTCTTCATAGGGAATGGACTCAGCGCTTCCTTCTCTAACCTCAACATTTCCAAGGCCCATGGACTCTATATTCTGCTCTGCGATTTTCAGCATCTCCGGCGTAATGTCTATCCCGCAGATCCGGCCGGTCTCGCCGACATAGTGACTGGCCACAATCAAGTCTATGCCCGCTCCGCAACCTACATCCAGAAGAGATTCTCCCTCGCTTACCGGTCCGGCCTTAAATGGATTGCCGACGCCGCAAAACGACTGCATGATTTCACGGGGTATCCGAGAAAGTGCCAGGGCATCATACTCCAGAGCAAGAGATCCCTCATAACCGGTAAGGAGGGTTTTGTCTCTGCTGGCTGGGCAATCTGCTCTTCAGGCTGCCCCGGGAAAAACTTTAAGAACCAGCTTTCCTCTGACTCTTCCGCTTTCCATGCGCTTATGAGACTGCACCACCTCGTCCAGGGAATAAACCCTTTCCAGGTGCACCTTGAGCTTGCCTTCTTCAGTCAGCCTGCCCAAAAAGGTCAGATCCCCGGCCTTTGATCTGGAGATGATGGCGAATGCTTTTCTGGAAAACAGAGGATTTAAGCTCTGGCGCAGCAGCAGGCCCAGGTTGGGCAGGGTGGAAATGTAGGCCCCTCTGGGCTTGAGGATGTTATAGCAGCTCATAAAACTTTTTCTGGCCACCGCGTCCAGAACGATGTCGAACTGGTTGCCCGTTTTGGTGAAATCTTCGGTTTCATAATCAATGACAGCGTCAGCCCCCAGGTCCCGGACAAAGTTTATGTTCTTCCCGGAGCAGACGCCTGTTACGTGCGTCTGAAAAGACTTTGCTATCTGGACGGCGAATGAGCCGACTCCCCCGGAGGCTCCGTTGACCAGCACTCGCATTCCATCGGTTATCTTCCCCTTGTCTCTTAGAGACTGTAGCGCGGTCAAACCGGCAAGAGGCAATGCGGCCGCTTCTTCAAAACTTAAATCCGCCGGTATGGAACACAGCAGTCTTTCTTTTACAGCAACATACTGAGCGTATCCTCCCCTGGGCGTTTCCAGCATGGCATAGACCCTGTCCCCGGGCTTGAAGAGTGAAGATGAAAAGCTGGATTTATGCACTATGCCGGCTATTTCACCTCCCGGTGTTCTGGGAAACCTTCCCGGCATAATCAGCTTCAGGCTCCCGTTTCTAATCTTGTAATCCACAGGGTTGATTCCGGCCGCTTCCACTTTTACCAGGACCTGCCCGGCAGCTGGTTCAGGTATTTTCACTTCAGCCACTTTCAGTACTTCCGGCGGACCGTACCTGTGGTAAATAATTTTTTTCATAATGAGGGATGCTCACTTCCTGCAGCTTCTATCCAGATGGTAGTTCTGACGCACGGACAACCTATTAAGTCACAACAGAAATGACAAGCCAACCTGATGATGAAAATCGCTTATATTCAGGCTCCGGACCATAAAAAGCCATTATTCTTCCTGGATCAGCCTGAAAAAAACGCCTCAGATTCGCTTTTAAGCCCAGTCTTACATGATTTTGATGGTAAGGTGCAGGCCTGATTTATTGAGGGAGAGCTAAAAAAAGACTTTCACAACATCAGGGCCTCTTCCAGGGTGAAATGCCAAGAGATGTAATGCAGGTATCTGGTATATGGCTCTCACAAAAACATAGGGCTCCCGCAAAATGATTGTCAACCTTTTCTGTTTTCGAATACAGACCAAATCCGCAAGAAGCCTCCAAGATCAGATCGAGTCCCATGTCTGCCCGGTAAACCATTGATCCTGGCAGCGGACTTGGAAAGAACCAAGAAGAAGTTCGGCCCAGCCCGCAGCGGTCATCAATAACCGCGCAGCTCTATCCATACAGGCCGTCTGTATTCCGGAGCGTCCTTATACATTGTTCCGCTTACTCGCAGATCCCCGGGGTCCCTTTCACCTGTCCCTATTCCAGCTCCGAAATAAAATTGTGAACCTGCACAGCCCGTGAGCAGCAAAACAATCATCAGGGTTGTGATCAGCCATTTCATAATTTAACGCCCTCTCATCAGCTTATTTCCCTGACTTAATGAACAAAAAGATGATCGGACACAAAACAAGGGCAGCCACAAATTTGTTTTTGCTGTGGCGAGATAGTTTCGTAAGCTCATTGATGTTCACCGCCGGTTAAATAGAGTTCAACGACACCGATTACTATCATCATAGTGAAAATTACTTCGGGAAAACCTAGAAGTTCAGTAAACATAGCATCAACCTACAGTTAAACGGTTTCTTCCTGATTGCTTGCTGACATACAGGAATCCGTCAGCCCTCTTTATCAGGGTTTCAGGAGTATCGTCATTTTTGATGATTGTAGCTCCAGCTGACACTGTAACCTGCAAATTATGATTGTCATGAATAAGATATGAATTCTCTATCAACCGGCACATCCTGTTGCCTATGGACTCGAGCTGTTTTTCATCAATATTGCGGATTATCCCCACAAATTCCTCTCCGCCCCAGCGGCCATAAAGATCAAAGGGTCTGGCATTGGATGTAAAAGTATTGGCCACAAATTTTAGAACCCGGTCACCAACGTCATGTCCGTAAGTGTCATTAACGTTTTTAAAATTATCAATATCTATGAGAAGAATGCCAAAAGGAACACCAAAACGATTGTATTCTTCGCATCTGTTTGCAAGTTCTCTCTGGATAAAGTTTCTGTTTGCCAGTTGCGTGAGATTGTCCAGCAAGGCCAGTTTTTCCAGCTCTTTTATCCGCAAATCATTTACAACCCAACTTGAAATGTCTGAAAAAATTTCCACCCCACCGATAATATTGCCCAGTTTATCGGTTATGGGAATCACGCATATAGATACGGGAACACGATGACCGTCTTTGTGATGAAGAAAAACTTCCGCCTCACGGGAAATTCCGTCTTCTATTGTTGCAGCAAGCGGACAGTACCCTGAACAAAGATTATTTCCCCGGGCATCAACATGGTTCAGGATATTGTCTGAACATGATCTGCCCTCAACTTCGGATGCTGAGAACCCAGTAATACTCTCTGCAGCTTTGTTCCAAAAAGTGATAGTCCGGTTCTGGTCTACAAAATATATTCCATCTCTCAGGTTATCGATAATTGTTTTATAAGCTTTAATTTCCAAGCGCATAATAATATCCAGCTTTATTTTCCAAAACTAAACATGGCTCCTCGACGCAACGTGTGGATTTTATATACAGTTAAAAATAAATAGCGTTCTTCAGAATGCCGGCTCCGGGGTTTTGGCAAAAGCGGCCCTGCTTCGCAGGATTTATCAGGGCAAGCTTTTGAGCCCTTTTGACAAAACCCCGGAGCTGGAAAGATAGTATAGTGCCATAACAATTCCACAGCATACGTCGAAGAGCCCTAAAAATTTTCACCAAGTCATCCTGCTTTGGTCAAACTACAAACAAAGGTACTCTAGCAAAATCTTTTTTTCTCAGTTGATGGATTATCTTCCTCTTGGAACCTTTTACCGTTGCGTCCAGCGTTATCAGGGCAGCTTCAGGATCAGGTTATTTTCCTGTCTGGACCAGTACCTGTGTATGGCTTTCCCCAGCCACCCGCAAGAGCACAGCACCTGGACGTCCCGAGGAAGGCAGGGGGTGCTCACATGGCGTTTACTGTTCGGATGTTACTGACTATCAAGTCTCCTCGCGAGTTTCCAAGGGAAAATAGTGCCGTTCCAAAGTGACGCTTTTGTAGGCTGGCCTGATGATCTTTCCCGCATTGGCCAGTTCCTCGATTCGATGGGCGCTCCACCCAGCGATTCTGGCCATGGCGAACAGCGGGGTGAACAACTCGGGAGGGATGTCCAAAAGGCGATAGAGCAGTCCTGAGTAGAAGTCCACATTGGCGCTGACGCCCTTGTGCATCTTGCGAGTGCGGCCAATGATCTCGGGAGCCATCTTTTCCACCTTTTCGTAGAGCTGCATTTCTGCAGAGAGTCCTTTTTCGCGCGCCAGTTGCCGGACGTGTTGCCGAAGGATCAGCGTGCGGGGGTCTGAGACAGAGTAAACCGCGTGACCAAAGCCGTAGATCAGGCCGGAACGGTCAAAGGCTTCCTTGTTCAGGAGCTTGCACAGATACTGCTCGATCTGCAGATCATTGTCCCAGTCCTGCACCTGCTGCTTCAGATCATCGAACATCTGAACCACCTTAACGTTGGCTCCGCCATGGCGCGGGCCCTTCAGCGACCCGAGCGCCGCAGTGACCGCCGAATAGGTATCAGTGCCGCTCGATGAGACCACATGTATGGTGAACGACGAGTTGTTGCCGCCGCCATGTTCCGCATGCAGAACCAATGCCAGGTCCAGCAACTGCTCTTCCAGTGGACTATAAAGGCTGTCGGTTCTGAGCATGTGCAGGAAATTGGCGGCGGTGGACAGCTCGGGACGGGGGCTGTGAATAACCATGCTCTGGTTTCCAAACCGGTAGGCGTGAGTCCAGTAGCAATACGCGGCCAAAAGCGGGAAGGTCGCGATCATCCGCAGGCTTTGGCGGAGTACATTGGGGATGTCCGTGGCATCCGCATGATCGTCCAGCACGTAAAGGGCCAGCACACTCTGAGAGATGGCGTTCATCAAGTCTCGGCTGGACAGGGTCAGAATGGAGTCGTGAACGAAATCGTGGGGCAACCAGCGGTAGGAGGACAAAAGGGCCTGGAACCGCTCCAGCTCTCTACGCCTTGGTAGTTCGCCGAATAAGAGGAGGTAACAAGTTTCCTCAAATCCGCTGCGCCCTTCGGCCAAAAAACCGTTGGTGATCTCCGAAATGTCTATGCCTCGGTATCTGAGACATCCGGGACCCGGGACGGTGCTGTCACCAACAATGGTCTGACCCTGGACTTCCCCGATCCGTGTCAGTCCCGCCAACACGCCCCTGCCGGACACATCGCGCAGGCCTCGTTTGACGTCATGCTTGGCGTAGAGCGAGTTGTCCACCAAGGTGCTGGATTCCGCCATGTAACTCAAATGCTCAAGCCACTCGTTATCGTGATTTAACATGGTGCTTTCTCCAGATGCTGTTTCGAACAAGGGATCAAAGATTTTCTGCATGTCATTCAAATAGAAATGGTATCCAACATCTGTATATCATTACCGCCAGTCTCATGCAAGAATGCCTGCCAGAATCAACAAAAGTCCAACCTTGCCAGGCTGTTGCAGCATTTAAGGGGTATGGTTTATCAATGGCAGGGGCAGTAGATGGAGGTCAATCATCAGGCTGGAAACCTGGGAAAAAGATCTTTATTTGAGCTGACCTTGGTCCAGGCGTTTTAATAGTAGTCTTTTCGGATTCGAAGCAGAAATACTGCATGTCGATAGCTGTAAACTGCAATGAACTCTCTTCTGGTCCGGGCACATCAGTAAATGGAGTCCTGGCCTGCTTGTCAAATGAGTAACCTGGCAACACAATGTCCCTTTGCTCTTTGGTGAATCAAAAAGCAGCTGGAACCTTATGCGAGCAGCAACCCGGCCAGGGATGCCCGGACATCGCTCCCACTGATGTCCGGAAAGATGTTTAGTTCCAGTACCGTCACCCTGTCGAGATCGAGAAAATAATCTTCAACCTCGCGAATCGTTTCAGGTGGACTGAAATTATACTGCTGACGCACAATTTCACGGTAAGACTGCCCCTCATCCGGTGACCACCGTAGCACAAACTCTTGTGTACGAGCGTATTTTTCTTCATGAAATTCTAAACGGATATGTTTGATCCGTATCGGCTCGTAAAACAGCAGACGTATCACTTGCTCCCCGGGGGACGATGCCCTCCAGGCTGATCCGGTTTCAGGTCGCAGTGCTGACTCAAACTGGTGTTCAGGATCCTCGGAAGTGAGCTCAACCAGGGCAAGACGTTCCACCTCCAACCAATCCTGATCAGCGGGTAAAACCCCCTGAGTACCCTGAGAGATTATCCGCTTATTCACCACAGTACCTCCTTCTGGTTGCCGAACTATTCAAGATTTACCCGCAAACAGTTTAAAAGCAGATTTAATGCAATAAGATGTACCACATAAGCCTTTGATTTTTTGTCCTATATAACCTGTCCTCCGCGTCTGCATAAAGGACTTTTTGCAGGCGGACGTATATTTGAGATATAACCAGTAAGACAATGCTGTGTAGCTGAAGCGGACATTTTCCATCCTCGTCAGCATCAATCACCTTTTAAAAATAAGCAGCCCTAAACCTGCCACCGTGGAAATTCCCCCAATGATGAGCAGGAACATGGTGGAATCAGTAAAACGGCCGGTGAAAGCTTCAAATATTTGATCGTCTAACGCTTGGGAAGATTGATAGCCGGAAAAAAGCAAGACTGCTCCGAGCACAAGAAGCACTATCCCGATTATTTGTTTGCTGCCCATGGTTAAGCTCCCTTTTTCTTTATGGCGGTAACAATTTTGGGTCGTTAATGTCCTGTCTGGAACCGTTATGGAACAATTAACTCCTTGGTGGAGGCAGCCTGAAATGGATTATTGCTTCCGCCCTGTCCATAATCTGCCTGCCTGTCAGTTCTCTTTGATATTGAGCTGGTTGTTGACTGTACGCACTCCGGTGACAGAGCCGGCGATATCACCTGCTCGTTCTCGCTGCTGCTCGTTGTCTACGGCTCCGGTCAGCGTTACTTGACCTTTGAAGGTATCGACAGAAATGGCAAAACCGCTGACCTTTTCATCATCAAACAATGCTGCCTTTACTTTCGTATTTATGGTAGCATCGTCGACCACTTCTCCCGTTGTTCTTCCCGCCGGAGTCTGACAGGCAATGAGAGAGGAAAGCATAATCAAAATGAAGCCAAAACCAACTGCCTTATAAATATTCAACATCACTACCCCCCTTATGTTTTATGGTTGATATAATAAGCACTCCCTTAACATATCAGAGTAATTATCTATAACATATCATTGAATAAAATACTTTTGTATTTCTAAAAAATTGCATTCAACCATTAAAGCTGATTCAAGGCTTAAAGATGAGGTCCAATTATCTGAGTGACCCACCCCGCAACCTTCTGCCAGGCTGGTCTGTTTTCCCACTTTTGAAGTGTAATACGTTCCGACATTTCCAGGTCATTTAGATAAGTTTGAACCATCAGTGCTGCTAACTCCCGGTCAATGATGTTCAAATTGGTCTCGTCATTGATTCTAAATGAGCGGTTATCAAAATTGGAAGAACCAACACTAAGATATAGGTCGTCCACAATCATCAGCTTGGCGTGGTACATCCCGGGGCGGTATTCGTACATCTCTACGCCAGCTTTCAAAATATCGCCCCAACGGTTGTGGGAGGCATAACGCAAGTAGGCTTGGTCCATTTTTTCGCCCGGGGTAAGAATTTGAACAAGCACCCCCCTTTCTGCGGCATCCACTAGCGCATCAATAATGGAATGGTCAGGGAAAAAATATGCGTATCCGAGACGAATCGTTTCACGGGCGGATGAAATAAGGTATAATTTATTCTTGCGTATTTTCATTCGCCCTTCTCTCGGATTGCTGGAGGCAACCTGCATCAAGACCTCGCCGGTCGTATCAATTGCCGGGTAATATTGTTCACCCGTGAGAAGCCGGCCGGTGGAGGCAACCCAGTTCAAAGAAAATGCTCCTTGCAGTTCCTGCACGATGGGGCCGGTTACGCGATAGTGATAATCCTTATAACCACCCTCATCTACCGGTGGTAGCCAGTCATCAGCCGTATTCGCACCGCCGATGTATGCCACTTTCCCATCCACCATCAGCAGCTTCCGGTGGGTGCGGTGATTCAGCCGCGAAAGCTGATACCACGCGGGCTTCCTCCAGCGCACCAGCTGTACGCCTGCATCTTTCATCATGTTCAGCTGATCTGAAGTGGCCAGTCTCGACCCTACAAAATCCATGATAAAATGAACCCGGACCCCCCTTGCGGCAGCATCAGACAGTGCCTCCGAAAATGGCCCGGCTACATCCTCACCCCAAAAATTGTAGGTCTCTTTGGTGATGCTGACTTCTGCATTACGAATATCTTCCAGCATTGATTCAAATATATCCACACCGTTATCAATGACTTCTATACTATTTCCAGATACCCAACTGCTCCCCATTAACACACCAGTTTCCCTCATAAAGTCATCATCGCCCGGTGAATAGTGAGCAATGATTGGCTCAGTTACTCTTTTATCTTTCGGGGTAGCATTAAAGAAGATGATACTCCCGAACAGATAAAGAACTAACAGTCCAATGACAGACACAATGATCATTCTAAGGCTGATCTGAAAAATAATTTTCATAATATACCTGTTTTAATGGTTAGCAGAATAATAACTAAGTGTAGTCATCAATTTTTATTATGCAACTCATTGCTTTTGTCTCTCATATTATTTAGACAGCATTTTCTTGTAATATGTTTCCAGGGTATCTTATAATTTCTGTATTTTTAGCGATATAATCGAAGAAATTTTGACAGGATTAACAGGATTGACATGATTTCTTCTTGGCGGGCCGGAAGCCCGCCAAGAAAGGTTCAATCGCCTTCCGGCGATAAGAGAGGAGTTTTATACTGTCACGCGCCTCGCGTGATTGGATTCTCTGCCCGCAGGCATCCGGCATGCGGGCAGGAAAATTAATCCTGAAAATCCTGTTAATCCTGTCAAAAACTGTTACCTTGCTGCTCACTATGGGACCAGGCGATGTGGAAGCGGATATTCAGGCAGTAAGGATCGAGTAAGTGACTGCAAAAATTCATTTTTGCAGTCGTATCATTAGGGAACATATCTCATTTTTATTGACACAATCCGCGGCCAGACAAGAGCTTCAAGAATAATAATTCGATCAGGCCGGAATCCTTTTCGACTACAGGCTTCCATGAGGTTATTATGAAAACATTATTATATATAACGATTATTGTCTGCACTATTATTTCGCTATCCTGTTCAACTGGTTATGATAATGATGAGAAGGCACTGACTTATCTGGATCAATTGCCGCCCTTGCTGGACAGGGAGCTTTTTTTTGATGACCCGGAAAAGGACAGCGCAACAATATCTCCTGACGGAGAAAAAATAGCCTTCAGGCAAAAGTTCCAGGGGGTGATGAATATCTGGGTCAAGGACCGGGAAGAGTCTTTTGAAGAGGCCAGGCCACTGACCGACGATGAGCATCCCATAAGGATGTTTTTCTGGAGCAGGGACAGTGAAAATATTCTTTATGCCCAGGATAAACACGGGGATGAAAATTTCAACCTGTATGCCGTAGGGCCTGATGAGGAAGCAGCAGAGGAGGCTGATGTGCCTGAATCCAGGGCATTGACGGATTACGAGGGGGTGCAGACCCGTGTGATCGCCAGGCCCGAGGAAAAGCCGGAACATGTTGTAGTTGCAGTGAACAACCGCGATCCAGCTTTGCACGATGTATACAAGATTCATGTTCAAAGCGGCGAGCGCGAGCTGATATTCAAAAACGAGCACAATATCACCAGCTGGACTGTGGATGAATACGGCCGGATCAGGTTTGCATCCAGAGAGACTCCTGACGGGGGCACAGAAATCCTGAAGCTGGAAGAAGGTGAACTGAAGCAGGTCTACCGGGTGGATTTCGGGGAAAGCGCCAGGATTGTGCACCTGCCACGGGGTTATGACAACGACCGGGTTTACCTGGTAACCAACAGGGGTGATGCAGATTTGACCAGGCTGGTCCTTTTTGATCCCGAAAGCGGTGAAAAAGAACTGGTGGAAAAAGACCCCGAAGGGGTAGGTTGACTTTGGAGGGGCCATATTTTCCCGGGTCACGGACGAGCTCCTTGCCACCTACTACGACGGTGATAAAGAGCGGGTTTACTTTCACGAAGATGAATTCAAGAAGGATTACGAAAGGATAAGGGCTATGCTCCCCGAAGGCGATATAAATTTCCGTTCCAGGACCCAGGATGAAGACATGTGGATCATCAGCGTCAGCCGTGACGTTGATCCCGGCTCGGTATATCTGTATGACCGGGACTCCGGAGAGGTCGATCTGCTCTATCGTTCCCGGCCGGACCTGCCTACACAGTATCTGGCCAGCATGGAGCCTATAAGGTACGAGGCCCGGGACGGACTGGAGATTCCGGCCTACCTTACCCTGCCCAGGGGTGTGGAGCCGGAGGACCTGGCCCTGGTAGTCATGCCCCATGGAGGGCCCTGGGTCAGGGACTACTGGGGGTATGATCCCCAGGCACAGTTTCTGGCCAACCGGGGATATGCAGTGCTGCAGCCAAATTACAGGGGCTCTTCCGGATTTGGAAAAGAGTTTTTAAATGCCGGCAACAAAGAGTGGGGCACGGGCTACATGCAGCACGACATCACCGACGGAGTGAAGCATCTCATTGAAGAGGGTGTTGTAGACCCGGATCATGTGGGGATTTACGGGGTCTCCTACGGTGGTTTTGCTGCCCTGGCAGGCCTGGCCTTCACCCCGGATCTTTATTCCGCAGGGGCTTCCATGGTCGGGCCGTCGAATATCATTACCCTGATAGAATCTGTGCCGGAATACTGGAAACCGGTTCTGAAATCCTTCAAGCTAAGGGTTGGGGATCCCGAAGATCCGGAGGACAGGCAGCGCCTGAAGGAGCAGTCACCGCTTTTTTCGGCTGAGAATATCCAGGCCCCGCTTCTGGTGGCTCAGGGGGCCAATGATCCCAGGGTGCCCAAGCGGGAATCGGACCAGATAGTAGCCGCCCTGAGGGACCAGGGGCAGGTGGTGCAGTACCTGGTGGCACCGGATGAAGGGCACGGTTTTGCCAGACCGCAGAACAGGCTGGCCTTTTTTGTGGAACTGGAAATGTTTCTGGCCAGCTTTCTGGGCGGACGCGGTCAGACCGATGTGCCCACCGAGGTGGCCCAGAGGCTGGTGGAGATAATTTATGATCTTGAGGAGTTAGAGGTGGAAGCACCTGCATCACTGGACTGAAACTTTCGTTCAGAGGTCAGGGTTTAGAAGATACGCCTGCAAAACTTACTTTTTACAGGCGTATCAGCTAAAGCGCCTATTATGGCCACGGCTACTGCAAGCCAGTTTCCTTGTCAGATTTCTTTTCCGACTTGACCTTGCACTATTTTAGTGCTAATATTAAATATAGTGAAAATTTCCAGAAATGAACAGTTATGCAAAAAAACATCACCTTAAAGGCTGAAGAAGCCATGATTCAAAAAGCCAGGAAAAAGGCCGCCAGGGAGCATACCTCTCTAAACAGCCTGTTCCAGCAGTGGCTCAGGCAATACATTCACAACGATGAAGCCGAAAAAAAATATCAAAAGCTGATGGATTCCATGTCTTATGC
>PWRA01000041.1 GCA_003556385.1 Dehalococcoidia bacterium
GCAGGCCACCACACCGTCCGTGACGGTGGATTCCGGCAGCAGGCTCTCAAGGCTCTCCGCCATTGCGCCGCTCGCTTTGCCCGCTCCGACGACAAAGAGGCGGCCTTCTACTCGATGGCGGGGTCCTCTGATGGAAAGGCTGCGGTTGTCGGTATCGTACTCGACTGCGGCGGGCAGGACGGCCGACGGCAGCACCGCGTGGATCCCCGCCTCGCAGATATCGATCGCGCAACTACGCTGGGGCGTGAAACCAACCTCGCCGCGGTTCTTGATCACCATCAGAGTTACTGTACCAGATCGCCACGCTCTTCAGAAGTATAAGGAGTCGGCGGCCTCGCGGCCATACCTCTAGAGGCCTTAGAGGTTCGGCATCAAGTCACACCATCCCCACGGGGTCGACGTCTACCGTCCAGCCGCGCGGCAAAGCGACCTGCGCCAGTATCCGGGTCGGCTCCTGTCCCCGTATGAAGAGCTGCCAGCGATATCGCCCCCTGGCTCTCAAAGCAAAGGCGGGCACAGGGCCGATGATATCGAAGCCGGCCACATCCCCGCCTCTGCCTGCCTGACTGATCAGACGATACACCCTTTCCGCCTCGCGGCGGCATGCATTCTCATTGACGTGGGTGTAGACCAGGCGGACTAATCGGCTGAAGGGCGGATAGCGGAACCGGCGTCGGTACTCGATCTCTCTGGAGTGGAACCCAGCATAGTCGTGCCCGGCCGCAGCCTGCACCGTGTAGTTGTCCGGCGAGTAGGTCTGGATTATGACCCTTCCCGCCTTGATTCCACGGCCGGCCCTGCCGGCTACCTGACACAGCAGCTGAAAGGTGTGCTCGCCGCTGCGGAAATCGGGGAAGTTGAGGCCGGTATCGGCACTGATCACCCCCGCCAGGGTCACTTGAGGCAGGTCCAATCCCTTGGCTACCATCTGGGTGCCGATTAGCACATCCGCCTTGTGCTCGCGAAAATCTCTCAACAGCTCTTCGTGCGCATACCTGCTCGTAATCACGTCTCTGTCCCAGCGCAGTAATCTGGCTTCGGGGAAGAAGTGTGCTACCTCTTCCTCTATTCTCTGTGTGCCGATGCCCAGAAACCGGAGATACGGGCGCGAACACTGCGGACAGATCCTGGCTATCGGAGCGGAGTATCTGCAGCGATGGCAGACCAGCCTCTTCTGGACAGAATGATAGGTAAGGGCGATCGAGCAGCGAGGGCACCGGAAGACGAAGCCACAGTTACGACATCGCACAAAAGTAGCCGTGCCGCGCCGGTTGAGAAACAGAATCGCCTGCTGTCTCTGCGCCAGGGTCTGTCTCATGGCCGCTACCAGAAGGCGACTGAGCGGACCAGTATTGCCTGCTTTGAGTTCTTCCCGTAGGTCTACGATGTCGACGTCGGGAAGCGGCGAATAACCCAGAGGCGTAATCCTTTCCTTGAGTTCCAGTAGATGATATTCGCCCTCTTTCGCCCTGTGGAAACTGGCCACGTCGGGAGTAGCGCTGCCCAGGATCACCACAGCGCCTTTGAGCTCGGCCAACCGCAGGGCGACGTCGCGGGCATGATAGCGGGGAGACTTATCGTCCTGCTTGTACGTCCACTCATGCTCTTCATCGATGATGATGAGGCCGAGGTCCGGCAGGGGCGCGAACAGGGCGCTCCTCGGCCCGATGACGATGTCGGCGTTCCCCTCGGCTATCCACTGCCACTCATCGAACCGCTCCCCTGGCGAGAGTTCGCTATGCAGCACTGCCACACGTCCCGGGAAGCGACTGGCGAACCTTTCTACCGTCTGCCGCGTAAGGGCGATTTCAGGGATCAGGCATATGCCGCGCTTACCCGCCGCGATGGCCCGGCTCAAGGATTGCAGGTAGACCTCGGTCTTGCCGCTGCCGGTAACGCCGAAGAGCAGAAAAACGGGCCGTTTGGCGCGTCGGTCGTCTTCTCCGGCCACCGCCTCACCGACCGCTTCACAGGCAGTATCTTGAGAGGGAGTGAGAACCGGCACCGGGGAAGACGTCACGTCCACGTGAGCCAGGGGATCCCGTCGCATCCTGACCCTTTCCACAGACACCAGATGGCGGTTCTCCAGTGCCTTGACGACCGCAGCGGAGCAATCGAGACGCCTCCGTACCTCGCTGACTGGAACGGGCCCGGTCTGGTCCGCCAGGAATTCCAGGAGTTTCGCCTGTTTGTAGGCTCTGGCCCTGTGTAGTCGAGCCTTTTCCGCTTCAACCTGCCTGCTCTCGGCTACTAGCTTCACATACGGAACTGTCTTGGGGCCTATTCTGGCCTTCTCCGGCTCGAGGGTCCTCACGATTATCCCCCTATGCACCAACTGGTCGGTGATCCGTCTTGCTTCGGCCTTGCCGATTGCCTTCTCCAGTTCAGGCAAGCCGGTCATCTCGTTAGCCCTGATCGTCTCAATGGCTGTCCTCTCCTCGGCTGTAAGCCGTGATAAATCTGCGCCGGAATCGGCTAGCCGCAGGCAGGTAACGGCCCGCCTCTCAAATCCCGGGGGCAGCATTAGCGCCAGGGCATCATAGAGAGGCGAAAGATAACGTTCGCTTATCCACTGTGCGAGTTGGACCTGTACAGGGGAGACGACAGGGTCGTCGGTGACAAGCGCAGCTATCTCCCTGGGTGCCTCGACCGAAGGTCGGTCCGATAGCTCAACAACGATTCCCTGAACGACCCTGGAGCCGAACGGCACCCACACTGCCTGGCCGACGTTGACATCTAACCGGGGTGGGGTGGAATAGCAGAAGGTCTGACCCCGGTGCGATCCGGGCGATTTAACCGCCACCTCGGCGTAGTTCATTCAGAAGACTGAGCTTCTTCTGGACGCCCGGCTTGCTCGGTTGCCTTCTCTCGTCTTTCCTTGAGTCGGGCCCGCTTGGCGCTAAGCCTTCGCATATAGTAGAGCTTGGCCCGCCGTGTCTGGCCATGTCTGAGCACATCCACGTTCTGCACCGAAGCGGACTGAAAGGGGAAAGTACGTTCCACTCCGATTCCATAGGACACCCGCCTGACGGTGAAGCTCCCGCCATCGACGCCCTTTCTCATTCCGATCACCATGCCCTGGAAGTGCTGTACTCGCTCCTTGTCCCCTTCCACGGTCTTGACACTAACCCGGACCGTATCGCCGGGGGAGAGTTGGGGAATATTGGGGTTCATTTTAGGTTTGACAAATTCTCTGACATCCATTTCCTTTCCTCGTCGCAAAAGCTGCCTTTCTCGATTAGATCAGGGCGCCGCTTCGCCGTTCGCAGGATAGCCTGCCGGCGGCGCCACTTAGCGATTTCACTGTGATTTCCGGAGAGCAGAACCGGCGGCACTGACCAGTCACGGAATACCTGGGGTCGCGTGTACTGGGGATACTCCAGCATACCGTTGCTGTGAGAGTCACTTCCGGCAGAGCACTCCGAGCCGAGCACTCCGGGTATAAGCCTGACCACAGCGTCCAACACTACCAGGGCCGCTATTTCCCCCGCGCTGAGTACATAGTCGCCGATGCTGATTTCGTCTGTAGCCAGGTGTTCACATACTCGTTCGTCGAAACCCTCGTAATGGCCGCAGACCAGCATAATATGTGACTGAGCGGCCAGTTCCTGGGACACGCGTTGCGAGAAGAGCCTGCCCTGGGGAGTAAGCAATATGACAGGTATCTCGCCTGCATCAAGCTGCTGTTTTATCGTTTCCACTGCCTCAAAGATTGGTTCCGGCTTGAGCACCATGCCCGGTCCGCCGCCGAAGGGATAGTCATCCACAGTGCGGTGTCTGTCACGGGTGTAGTCGCGTATGTCATGAACCACGATGTTCACCAGTCCCCGCTCCCGGGCACGCTTGATAATGCTCTGGTCGAGGGGAGACTCAAGCGTTTCAGGGAATAGACAAAGAATATCGATGCGCATGGAATCCCTCAGTAAAAACCCTTAAACGGCATATCTTAACATGCAGACGGGGTAAATGAAAGTCGGCGTCCTTTCCGACGGCTCTTGTCGCCCAGCTATAGCGTCCGGCAAGCCATATATTACGGCACTGCCCGCTCGGCCGTTGACGTGAAAACAGCCCAAAACGCCGAAAACGCCGCTGAAGGTATTGACAAAAGATCAAGAACGTCTATAATGGAGTTGTGGGGAGAAATGGGGAAAAGGGGTATGATTGACCAGATCATGATGAATGGTGCTAAGCGGGGGAGACGGGTGCCTTCCAGAACAGGGAGAGTGGCTCCCGGAACCGACTCTTTGAAGTGCTGTCCCCGCATAGTGGCAGGACCATGAATCGAGGAGAATGACATGTTTTTTGGTGAGTATTCGTATAGGGTTGATGACAAGGGACGAGTGCCCTTGCCGCCCAAGTTCAGACGCGAGCTTAAGCTGGGCATGATACTAACGAAAGGCATGGAGAAATGCGTGACGGTTTACCCGGCGGCCGAGTTCAAGAGGCTGTCCGAGAGTCTGGCTGCCAAGGCGGTAACGCCTGCCAGCTTGAGGAAGCTGACCCGCAGTATCTTCGGATCGGCCTTCAGCGCCTCCTTTGACGGCCAGGGCAGGATAGTGTTGCCCCATGCATTGCGAGAATACGCTCAGATCGGCGATACGGCTGTCGTGGTGGGTGCCAATAACAGCGTTGAGCTCTGGAGTGAAGATGAATGGAAGGCAGAAAAAGTATCCGCCGATGAGCAGGCAGCGAAGATAATAGAGAGTTTTGGTGAGTAGTTTATGAGGAGCCTGACCATGTCCTTGCCGCTTCACACACCGGTCTTGCTCGATGAAGCCATAGCGGGGCTGCAGGTGTGGCCGGGAGGCTGCTTCATAGACTGCACAGTAGGCACGGGAGGACACGCGGAAGCGATACTAGACAGGATCCTACCGTCAGGAAAGCTTCTGGGTATCGACGCGGATCCAGAAGCCATCAGAGTAAGCCGGGATAGGCTCAACCGCTATGGCGAAGCAGTCGTTCTGGTCAACGACAGCTTCGGCAATCTTGAGGCTATATGCAGGAGATACCAGTTTCATCCAGTTGATGGTATTCTCTTCGATCTCGGCGTTTCTTCTCTGCAACTGGATACAGCCGAACGCGGCTTCAGTTTCCAACACGACGCTCCACTGGACATGCGGTTCGACCCCACCCAGGGGTTAACCGCATCGGATATCGTCAACACCTTCTCGGAGCAGCAGTTGGCTCGGCTCATACACGAATACGGCGAAGAGCGTCACAGCCGGCGGATAGCGCGATACATCGTCCAGAATCGCCCCGTTGCTACCACCCTGGAGCTTGCCCGCTTGGTCGAGCAAGCTTTGCGCAGCAGACGTGCCAGGATTCACCCGGCAACAAGGACCTTCATGGCGCTGCGCATTGCGGCCAATAACGAGCTACAGAATCTGGAACCGGCTCTCATACAGGCTACCAACCTTCTTCGCCCCGGGGGAAGACTAGCAGTGATAAGCTACCATTCGCTGGAGGATCGCATAACCAAGCAGTTCATGCGACGGGCAGCCAGCGATTGCCTGTGTCCCCCGGGAACAGTGATGTGTCGGTGTGGGCATGTACCCACCCTGAAACTCATTTCACGGAAGGTTATCAAGCCTACCTCACTGGAGATAGAATCCAACCCACGCAGCCGCAGCGCTAAATTGAGGATAGCCGAGCGACTCAACTAGGCAGTATTCTCAGCAAACAAGGAGGTGAAATGGCCAAGAGAATCATATCGGCTATTGATGTGGGCACAACCAAAATAGCCACCATCGTAGCCAGTGTCAAAGCAACAGACGACATCGAAGTCCTGGGTGTGGGAGTCGTTCCTAGTCGCGGCCTACACAAAGGCATCGTCGTCAATATAGAAGAAGCCAAACAGTCCATCGCTGCATCTGTAAAGGAAGCTCAAAGAATTAGCGGCATACGTGTAGATTCTGCTCATGTTGGGGTGACCGGCAGACATATTAGTAGCCTGAACAACCGGGGAGTGGTAGCCATCCCCCGAGATGACCGATTGGTGCGCACTGATGACCTTAAGCGGGTGCTATCTGCGGCTCGTAACATCCCGGTCTCCGAAGGAAAGAAGGTGCTCCACGCTATCCCCCGGTCTTATGCCCTGGATGGGCAGGAAGGGGTCAAGCAGCCGGTTGGCATGCATGGGTCCAGGCTGGATGTGGAAACCCACATCATCACCGCATCCGTAACCTCGATACAGAACCTGGCGAAATGCGTACGTGCCATCGGTGTTGACGTTGAAGACCTCATACTCGAGCCTTTAGCCGCCGGAGAAGCAGTTCTAACTCCAGAGGAAAGAGACACCGGCGTCATCATGGCTGACCTCGGGGGCGGAACAACAGACATAGCCGTATTCAAGAATGGCAGCATCTATCACACCTCGATCATTCCCGTAGCGGGTTATCAGGTGACCAGCGACATCTCCATCGGTCTGGGGCTGCCTTTCAGCATTGCTGAGAAGATGAAGAAGAGGTACGGCAACGTGGTCGCTGCTCCGGACACAGACCAGGGAGTCCAGGTCGGCATCGAGAACGGTCATAGTGCCTCCTACAAGGACCTGTGCGGCATTATCCGGGCTCGGATGGAGGAATTGCTGCAACTCATATTGCTGGAGATGCCCACCAGCGATTACTACGCCCTGGCGCCTTGCGGCCTGGTGCTTACAGGCGGCACATCCAATCTATCCGGGCTTGACGAGTTAGGGCAGCAGATGTTGCAGATCCCGGTGCGAAAAGGCCGACCTTTGAACACGGGGATTTACGGCATTTCCGATATACTGCATGACCCGTCTTATGCGACAACCCTCGGACTCGCCCTATGGCAGGTGCGCGGCAAGGAGGGGTCGGCTTATCGAGACGCAAGAAACGGGGGCTGGAGTGGCTTCGTGCGAATGCTTAGAAAGCTGCTCCGTGCCTGATTCGTGAAAGGAGGTTAGAATGGCAAAGCAAATTTATACTCCGACTCCAGCGAGAATCAAGTCTATCGGTATCGGCGGTGCCGGTTCTAACGCCATTACCCGGATGGTCCGGGAATCGATTAAGGGCGTTGATTTCATAGTCATGAACACAGATGGCCAGGCCCTGGCTCTTGCCGAGGCTCCAACCAGAATTCAACTGGGTGAGAAACTGACCAAAGGCCTGGGTGCGGGCGGCGACCACAAGGTCGGAACCAAAGCGGCAGAAGAAAGCCGCGACATAATCGAGGATATCGTTCAGGGTGCCGATATGGTGTTTATCGCCGCCGGCATGGGTGGCGGCACTGGCACGGGAGGCATTCCCGTGGTGGCTGAAGTGGCAAAGCAGACTGGTGCTCTCACCATTGCAGTGGTCACCAAGCCCTTTACCTTTGAAGGAACGCATAGAAGCCAGGTAGCAGAGGAAGGACTGGTCAACCTCTCGAACAAGGTTGATACTCTTATCATAATCCCCAATGACCGCCTTCTTCAGCTCTGCGATGCCAAGACGACCGTGGACAGCGCTTTCAGACTGGCCGACGATGCTCTCCTGCTGGGAGTTCAAGCCATCTCCGAGGTGGTCACTATTCCGGGGTTGATCAACCTGGACTTCGCCGATATTAAGTCCGTGATGCAGGACGCCGGGCCGGCCTGGATGTCGGTGGGTAGGGCCAGCGGTCAGAGCCGCGCTGCAGAGGCGGCCAAGGCCGCTCTGGCCAGCCCCTTGCTCGATGTATCAGTCAACGGGTCCACCGGCGTGCTGTTCAACATTACGGGCGGGCCGAGCCTCACTCTGTTCGAGTGTAACGAGGCTGCCGAGATAATCAGTCAGGCAGTCGACCCCAACGCCAACATAGTGTTCGGCGTGGTATTCGATCCCAAGATGGACAGCGAGGTGCGAATCACAGTCATCGCTACCGGCTTCGCCAAAACACAGGGAAGGGGGGTGTACACCGCCGACGAGCTGCGGCGCCTTATACGGGGCGGCAGCGATGCCCTCGACATGCCTTCCTTCTTGCGCCGCGGGCAGCGCATGCCTGCCTCTCATCCGGAGGATAGCTCCAGAACAGGCGGTCCGGTTACTCCGGAGCCGGCCAGGATCTCTCGACAGTAAACCTGAACCTCATTGGGGACGGGGGCAAGTCTGACAGCCCCCGTCCCCCGCAGAGGCAGGTGTCAGACCATCCAGGTGCCTGACCCTAGAGGGGGTTGTTGAACTATCGAAAATCCGACCGATGGAGGCAGTACTCCCCCGTCCGGTCATGTTTCAGACGGTTGAAATCAGGGCATTGCACTCCACTATATCTAGTGGTATAATGTGCCCAGACCACAACCTTTGGGGGGATCGATGAACTGTCCTTACTGCGGTGGGCAGGATGCCAGGGTGATAGACTCGCGGGGCTTAGACGAAGCGGTGAGGCGCCGGAGGAAGTGCCTCGTCTGCGGTGCCCGGTTTACCACTTATGAACGTATAGAGCCTCATGACATCTTTGTGATCAAGAAGGATGGGCGGCGCGAGGAGTTCAGCCGGGACAAGCTCGCTATGGGTATCCGTAAGGCTTGCGAGAAGCGTCCTCTTCCCACTGGCGCGGTCGATGAACTGATAGACAACATCGAGGCTGGCATTTACGAGGCGGGGAGAAGGGAGGTGTCCAGTTCCTATATCGGTGATCTGGTGATGGGAGGACTGAAGGCGCTGGACCACATCGCTTACATTCGGTTCGCCAGCGTCTATCGGAAGTTCGCCGACATCGGTGTGCTGAAGCAAGAGGTGGACAGCCTGGCGGTGCGATGTGAGTCGCCGCCTAGAAACCAGCTACCGCTACCCTCTTCTGAGGTAGTCGATTCGGGTGCTGCCCGTCGGGGAGGGTAAGAATGTCGAGAGCCCGCCGGAAGGATGATCAGAAAGCTATCGCGCTTGATAGGGTAGCCAGAGCTGTATTCGCAGCTGCCGAGGCCATGGGCATTACTGACAGGAAGATGCTGGAGAAGTTCACGGAACAGGTGAGCCAGCGATTGGAGGTGGCCCCGCCCCTGCCGGGCATGGAGGAGTTTGTCCCCGGGAAGACGGCACAGCCCGTTTCGTCTTCGCAGATCCGTGCGATGGTGAAGAGCATGCTAAGCGCCAATGACTTCTCGCCCCAGGCCAGGAGCCAGGTCATCTCCGGCATCGAACTAAGCGACAACGCTATCAGGGTTCTGGAGAGACGGTATTTGATGAAGGATGAGGAGGGCACGGTCATTGAAACGCCACAGGAGCGATTCCGCAGTGTTGCCAGCCATATCGCCTCCGCGGAGCGCGTCTACGATGCCCAGGCGGACGTGTCATCGTGGGAGGACGCGTTCTATCAGGTAATGACCGACCTGGAGTTCGTACCCAATTCTCCCACTCTGATGAACGCGGGTCGCGAACTCGGGCAACTCTCCGCCTGCTTTGTTATACCTATTGAGGATTCCATGGAGTCGATCTTTGACGCAGTGAAATATACTGCCTTGATTCATAAGAGCGGCGGGGGTACTGGCTTTTCCTTTTCCCGCCTAAGACCGGAAAGGGACAGAGTGGGATCCACCGGCGGCGTTGCCAGCGGCCCGATCTCTTTTATGCGGGCTTTTGATGCTACCACCGACGTCATAAAGCAGGGTGGCATGCGCCGGGGAGCCAACATGGCCATACTCAGGGTTGATCATCCCGACATCCTGAGGTTTATCGAAGCTAAGGCAGACGCCGGGTCGCTGACCAATTTCAACCTGTCTGTAGCCATGACGGACGATTTCATGGAGGCGGTGGATAATGCCGCGGATTACGATCTGGTGAATCCGCGAACTGGAGAGGTGACGGACAGGCTGAGCGCCAGAGATGTGTTTGACAGAATAGTGGACATGGCGTGGCGCACCGGCGACCCCGGGATCGTGTTCATTGACGAGATTAACAGGCATAACCCGACGCCTGCACTGGGTAAGATAGAAAGCACCAATCCGTGCGGCGAGCAACCGTTGCTGCCCTTTGAGTCCTGCAACCTCGGCTCCGTAAACCTGTCCAGGATGGTCACGCAGAAGGATGGCCGACCGTGCATCGACTATGACAAGCTCTCCCGGACAGTCAGGCTGGCAGTCCGCTTCCTTGACAACGTCATCGAGGTCAACCAGTTTCCCCTGCCGGAGATCGCGGCGATGACGAGGACCACCAGGAAGATAGGTCTGGGGGTGATGGGTTTTGCAGACATGCTAATCCAGCTGGGCATCCCTTATGACAGCGAACAGGCACTCGCCGAGGCCGGGGAAGTCGCCCGCTTCATATCCGGAACGGCGGATGAGGCCTCAATAGAACTGGCCGAAGAGAGAGGAACGTTTCCCGCTTTCGAGGGCAGCGTTTACAATACGGGAGATGGTCGTCGTTTGCGCAATGCCTCGCGCACTACCATTGCTCCTACCGGCAGCCTGAGCATAATCGCCAATTGCTCCAGCGGCATCGAACCGTTGTTTGCCCTGAGCTATGTGCGCCATATTCTGGAGGGAGAGGAGTTTGTGGAGGTGAACCCTTACTTCGAACAGGCGGCCAGGGACGGCGGGTTCCATTCTCAGGATCTGATGAAGCAGCTGGCTGAGGGGAAGAGATTGAGGGAAATGGAGGAGGTCCCCGAGCAGGTGAAGGAAGTCTTCGTCACGTCTCATGACATATCCCCCGAGTGGCACGTCAGGATGCAGGCAGCGTTCCAGAAGTATACCGACAGCGCTGTGTCCAAGACGGTCAATTTCCCTTACCACGCAACACCAGAGGATGTATCTAAGGTCTACATGCTGGCCTACCAGGAAGGCTTAAAGGGGATCACCATTTACCGGGATAGGAGCCGTGAAAGCCAGGTTCTCACTGTAGGGGAGGGGGCAAGAAAGGTTGAGGAGAGGGATGCCGAGGCAATGGATGCCGGCGGAAAACTAGCCCCCAGGAAAAGGCCCAAAGTGACGAGGGGCGTAACTGAAAGGGTGAACACAGGGTGTGGCTACATCTATGTAACGGTGAATTTCGACAGCCGGGGAATATCGGAGGTCTTCTCCACATTGGGCAAGGCTGGAGGATGTGCCGCGGCACAGCTTGAAGCGATTAGCCGCCTCACATCGCTGGCCCTGAGGTCGGGGATAGACATAGATTCTATTGTAAAGCACCTGCGGGGCATCAGATGCCCTTCGATCGCCTGGGAGCACGGCCATGCCGTGCTGTCCTGTGGCGACGCGATTGCCAGCGTGTTGCAGAAGTACATCAGGGAGGGAACCGCTACAGGTGCAGCCACGGCTGCCTCGAATCCCTCTATGGTCAAGAGCTGGGCCGGGCAGTGCCCCGACTGCGGTGGCTTCCTGATTCATCAGGAGGGCTGCAACATCTGCCTCGACTGCGGGTTTACCAAATGCGGATAGGGTTTGACAAGGATGGCCAGGTCGAGAGGTAGTCACTATTCAGCGCTAAGGCGGGTAGCCAGAGTTGCCAATTCCGGGTTCGGTCTGAGGAAGACCTGTAATGCGATAGCTAAGTCTACCGCCAGAGCGATGCAGGCCAACGGCTGCCGCATCCTTTCGCTCAACGCGCGGAGAGAGTACCTCATTACGGTAGGCACATATGGTCTCAGCGATGTTTACCTGAAGAAGGGTGCTCTTGATGCCCGCAAAAGCCTTCCCGACATTCTCGAGGGGAAGGAGGTGTTCATTGAGGATGCCACTAAGGATGAACGGGTGCAGCATCCGCAGGTAGCGCTGGCGCAGGGAGTAGCGTCTATACTCGGGGTACCAATCCTGGGCAAAGGAGAGGCGATCGGAGAGATCAGGATTTACACACGGGAGCCCCGCCGGTTCTCGGAGGCTGACAGGAGCTTCCTCCTCAGCGTTGCCAATGTATGTGCGGTCATGTTTGAAAGAGCCGAGCTCCAGCAACTGCTGGAGCTCGGCTACAGGGCAAGTGAGAGAAGAAGAAAGGCGTCTCGCGCATCTCCATTGCCTGTCACTACCTTGAGACCCACGGTGTTCGCGCACCCAAGCGAGGAGGATTTTGCCAAGGTTCTGGACTTCTACTGCATCGAGTGGCTCTATGAGCCCCGTTCGTTTCCTCTCAAGTGGGAGGGTGACAAGATAGCGGAGATGTTTACTCCGGATTTCTACCTGCCCGAGCTGGACATCTATGTCGAGCTAACTACACTGAAACAAAGCCTGATAACGGAGAAGAACCGCAAGCTTCGACAGTTGAGGGAACTCTATCCCGATGTCAATGTCAGGCTGCTGACCAAGACCGATTTCACAAAGCTGCTGGCCAAGTACGGCTACGGCCCTCTGGGCGAAGCGAAGGTGGAGGGGGTCGACCGTGTGTTGTACAGCCATGCCCAGATACAGCGCAGGGTAAAAGCGCTGGCCGGGCGTATTTCTCGCGACTACGCCGGTGAGCGGCTGGTGCTGATCGGCGTGTTGAAAGGCGTGCTCTGCTTCATGGCCGACCTGATGCAGCACCTGTCGCTTCCGGTGACAGTGGACTTTATGGCTATCTCACACTATGGTGGCGATGGCCAGGTGGTCAAGATAACCAGAGACCTGGATAGCACCATAACCGGGCAACATGTACTCATGGTGGAAGACATTGTGGACACCGGGATGACGCTGAACTATCTGCTCGGCCATCTCTCTGCTCACACCCCTGCCAGCCTGCGTGTCTGCACCCTCCTCGACAAGAGAGCGCGCCGCTTGATAAACGTTCCTCTCGATTACGTGGGCTTCGAGGTCCCGGATGAGTTTGTCGTGGGTTACGGATTGGACTACAAGGGAGAATACCGCAATCTGCCGTTCATCGGCATCCTCCGCCCCGAGTTAATCAAAGACGAAGAGCCTGCATAGGACCGCGGTCCTGCTCCCCTCGGTCCGGTTCTCACAGCCCTGCCCATCTCCGCGAATAGTAGGGTTCGGAACGAAAAACGCCCCAAGTAACCTCACCTTCCCTGGTCTTCCGCCCACCTGCCTTTCTGTTTCTGCCTACCTTGCGCTGGGCTCTTTACCTCCCGGCGCCTTTCAGCTTCCACCTACTCGGCAGCTAGTTCCTCACTACCCAAGGTCTCGTTCGGTTACTTGGGACACTATTAAGGTATCACACCGCCCGTGAGTTTGTCAAGGGGGTGTTTGCGTTGACCACACGGGTAACAACCGGAGGAAATTCGTTTTTTTTCCTGTCAGCATGATGCCTAGCTGTGAGACAGCCGGGGGACCGGTGTGGGCGGTTGGGTTGCACTAAGCTATCGGCTTATTGCCCGGGCGCCCCCGCAGGTGTTTCGCTTTGCCGCGTCATCTCCTTGCTCAGGGCATCATGGTCGCCACCGCTCATACCCGCGATGTGCTTCACCAGCTTCTTTCTGGACTCGACATCGTACTGGGTCGTGATGGCGATCTGTTCCATGATGGGGGAGCCGCCACCATGATAGCTGCCGATATTGTGTATACCGCCGCTGGCTGAGCAGAGGACGTCGCCGAGATAGCGCCAGAACTGCGCCTGGTCCTCAACCGGGATATTGGAACTGCGCTTCGTGTACTTCAGGAGCAGGTCCCCGATCTCCGGGTTCAGAAAGTCCTTTTCGTGAGGAAAGGGTGCGACCACACCACCCGCGATATCGCAGAGCATCTCCGCCTCCTCATAGACCGCCTCACCGGTCAGGCAGCGACCGACATTGCAGTAAATCGAGTTCGGTATGTAGGAACCGGGGCCATAGGGCACAAACCCGATTCCGGGTATGTAGACCTCGGGCTTGCCCAGGGCGGAGGCCGTGTATCCCGCCGCATACCCGAGTTCGGTGGTCATGATGATTCTGGCCAGCTTCTCGCGAACGTGGGGAGTCTTGTGGACGTTATTCACCTCGGCGGCAAGTGCGGCCGTTCCCAGGATTATGTCCCCGATGGCCGGCTTGCAGCCCGAATAGGAATGACGGTGGAACAGGGCGAAGAGCAGTGCCAGCGCTCCGCCGTGTTGGACCTCGCCGGCAAGGAACACTCTTTCCCAGGGCACGAAGCAGTCGTCGAATATCATGTAGGAATCTGTGGAGCCCGGCTGGAATCCGCGTTTGAAGTGCTCCCTGGGCCTGAGGTTGTGGACGGTGACCACCTGTTTCAGTCCTTCCCAGTCGCCCGGGATGGCAAAGGCAACCGCATAGTCCTTGTCCTCTGGCCGCAAGGCCCGTGTGGGCACTACCAGCACCTCATCGGCCACCGATGCTTCGGAGATATGCAGCTTGCAGCCGCTTACGACGATGCCGTCGCTACGTCTCTCTTTGATCCGGACGTACGCATCGGGGTCCGGTTGGTCGGCGGGTCTCAGCAACCTGTCTCCCTTGACGTCCGTCTGTGCGCAGCAGCCCACCAGGTCTTCCTGCTGAAAGCGCGTAAGCCACTCTTTGAAATTCTCGTGGTACCGGGTGGCGCCGTCGTTCATCTTGTCTGCCTCGTAGGACACGTTGTAGACGGCGTTGGTGGCGTCGATGCCCATACACCTCTGGATGCAGCCGCCCACTTTCTGGCACAGCATCCGCGTCATGTCCTGCTTCCTGTGCAGGTCTTCGGTGTTCTGGTGAATGTGAGTGAAACGGTTGATGCGCTCGCCTGTAAGATGAGAAACGGCAGTGCACAGGTCCTGGTTCTCCGGTTTGGCAGCCTCATCGAATGTCATGCCGATGGTGTTTATACAGTCCACCTGTCGCTCGTCTGTACGGTCGATGAGTTCGCCATCAAAGTAGACGTTTCGCCTCATCCCGGCTAACCCCTGTATGTACTGCTCTTTTGTTCTCATTTTCCCTCCTTGCTCGATGCGTAGCTGGACCGGCAACAGCCCAGTCATCCGGTAGAAGACCGGTCACCAGTATAGCATCTTCTACGGCCTCAGGCACAATCGCGCGACACCCGGCATAGCAGCGAGATTGCACCGATAACTGAACCAGGATGCCCACAAGGAGAGCCGGGGCTCAGCCCCGGCTCTCTCA
>PWRA01000170.1 GCA_003556385.1 Dehalococcoidia bacterium
TGCATCAACATCCATCATTAACCTCTCAAGAAGAGTAGAAAACTAACCGCCCGCTCGCAGACTCGCTCAAGGAACAAAGGCGCCCCAGTGAAATGGCTATGCCTTCACTCCGTGAATAATAAGCCTTCAGGCGTGGAAGCCTTTGGTTCTGCTGTATGACCAGGAGAAGAGCGGAGCTCTTGTCCTGGGCTAACCCAGCAGAGACAAAACTTTCTTCTTAGCGCACTTGGCGTCTTGGCGGTTCAATCCTTCTTTCATTCTTTTGCCATATTCTTGATTCTGTCTGCAAGGCGGAGGGCGAGCATGCCGATGGTCAGGCCGGTGTTGACATAGGAGTGCTCCTGGATTACGGAGCCGTCACACACGGAAACATTTTCAAGACATTTGAGCTTCAGATCACTATCGACGAGATCGTCTTCTGCATTACCCATGGAAGTTGTGCCTGAATGGTGTGCTGCAGACCAAAGCCAGTCTTCTGTGATATCAGTTTTGATGTTGATCTCATCAGCAAGACCGGTTAGCATCTTTTTTAGATTATTCAGCATTTCTCGATAAATGGCGAGTTCTTCATCGGAGATGGACCAGTCCACCTTGAGCTCATCTCCATCATAATAGACCCGGTTATTGCCCCGCTTCTGCTCGGCAATAAACAGGATATTGTAAGTTTTGGAGGGAATGTTGAAACCAAAAATACGAGCAAAAATCTCGGCCAGGATATCGGGATGGAACAATTTCGGAGAAAAGGCCTTTTTCAGTCTGGCCATACCGCTGTCCGCCCCAAGGGAAGATTTATACTTATAAATGTCCAGGTTGTTATCCATGGTCAATGCCGGCCTGAAAAAGGCGCAGGCTGAATACCTGTTGCATTTACTTTTCAGGCGTACGGCATTACGGCTTACATACTCGCCCTTGTCATAGGAACAAAGGTTTTTGATTACCTTTGAAACATCTTTTTTGAACCTGACTTTGCCCACAAACCCCATGGGGTGATCAATGAATCCGAGGCCCACATCACCATAAGAATTCCCTGTGGCATCAATGATTTTTTGCAGAACACCGGGCGTGCCCATGCCGCCGGCAGATATGACAACGATGTCTGCCGCAACCGAGTCCTGACGACCGTTTGCCGTATAGGTGACAGCCTTGATCCTGTTTCCTTCCACAACAAAATCAATATGCTCAATGTCGTAAATACCCTTGACACCAGTATCAAGGTTGAGCTTCGTGAACTTTTTGGGGTAGATGAGGCAATCAATGCCATGGGGGAAAACAGAGAGTTTGTCTGACAGGGCATTAACTTCTGACAAGAGTTTGTCATGTACAGCAGTAAAGGACCCATTTTTGAAGAAAAGGGCTGAAGCGGCCTGATCCATGTAAGGCCGGGCATCGGTCAAAACCTCAAAAAAATTCTTTGAGCCAATATCATCGGTATTGATGGGAATCAGTCCATTGTGCCAGAGGTTGGTGGTACCGCCTGCTCCATAGCAGAATGTGGGCACTTCAGCCAGCTTCTTTTTAATGAACTTAACCAGGGGGATTTGGATGGAATCCCGTGGACCTCTTTCAAGCAATGTAATATCACAATGCTTCACAAGTTCATTACATATCATTGAACCGGCCAGCCCCGAGCCTATGACAGCTACCTTTTTTCCCATCGGAAAATTCACTGATGTCTCAACAAATTTGTCAAACTATTCATTAAAATATTGGGTTCTTCAGCAAAATTTGTGGGTTCTTTTTGATTTTTCGTTCTCAGTTTTAATGAAAGTGGCGATTAAGCCGGGGCTGGCGTGGCGCTTGCGAGCGAGACCGTCAAAAGTCTCGCGGCTGCAAGGGCCATGACAGCCCCGGCCGCCAGAATTCTGGAAAGACTTGCTAAAAAAGCATCCCACTCCTATTCCTGACTTGAAAAGAGTTGCGAACTTATCAAGCAGGAGGAAGGAAGCGGGATGCAGATCAAGACTATCCTGAATCGGATCCAATTGCAAAAGGGTTTTGTTTACGGGAATGTCCACTGGCTTAATGCTGGCCGGACAATGGCTCTTGGAGTCGAGATCCGTGCCCGCAAGGGCTCCAGGCCCAAATGTTCCTTGTGCGAACAGGCCGGACCGGGCTACGATGTTTTGCCCGAGCGCCGGTTTGAATTTGTCCCTATGTGGGGCATCCCTGTGTTCTTTCTTTATGCCATGAGACGTGTGGTCTGTTCCACCTGTGGGGTAAAGGTTGAGCGGGTACCCTGGGCTGAAGGCAAGAGTCATTTGACCACGACCTACAAGTGGTTTCTGGCCGGATGGGCCAGGCGGCTGTCCTGGAAAGAAGTGGCCGAAGCCTTTCAGACCACCTGGGACAATGTCTTTCGTTCGGTGAAGATGGCTGTAAAGTGGGGCCTTGAACACCGCAGCCTGGACAGTGTAACGGCTATCGGCATTGATGAGCTTGCCAGAAGGAAAGGCCACAAGTACCTGACCATGGTTTATCAGATTGACAACTCTGCCAAGAGGTTGCTGTGGGTTGGAAAGGATCGGACCCAGAAGACGCTTATACAGTTCTTCAGGGAGTTCGGCCAGGAAAACACGGCCCGGCTTCGTTTTGTTGTCAGTGATATGTGGAAACCGTATCTGCGAATTGTGGCCAAAGAGGCCGGGCAGTCCCTGCAGGTCATAGACCGGTTTCATGTCATGTCCCATTTTGGCAGGGCCATTGACAAGATCAGGGCCTCGGAAGCCAGGGAGTTGAAGGCCAGGGGCGAAGAACCGGTATTGACCGGTAGCAGGTGGTGCCTGCTCAAACGACCAAAGAACCTGACTGCCGGGCAGGCCGTCAAACTTGAGGAGTTGCTGCGCATCAATCTCAAAGCAGTTCGGGCGTATATTCTCAAAGAGGACTTTCAAAAGTTCTGGACATACAAAAGCCCTGCGTGGGCGGCCAGGTTTCTGGATGCCTGGTGTCATCGAACCATGCGCTCCAGACTCAAACCCATGAAGAGTGTGGCCAAGATGCTCAGGTCTCATAGGAGCTATCTGCTCAATTGGTTTGCATGCAAAGGCCAGGTGGCAACCGGGGCCATTGAAGGCTTCAACAACAAAGCCAAAGTGACTACCAGAAAAGCCTTTGGATTCAGAAGCATTAATGTACAAAAAGTTGCCTTATATCACACACTTGGGGATTTACCAGAACCGACGTTTACCCACAAATTTTGCTGAAGAGCCAAATATTGTAATATAAAAGCAAATAAATTTTTGAAAACTTTATTGACTTAATTATTTTATTAATATAGTTTTAATTTATAATTATCAATTCTTTACTTTAATGCATCAATAATAATAGCTAGCAAAACAACTCGTTATTTTAAAATATTCGAGTGTGCTTCATGTATTGAAAGCCAATCATTTTGAACAAATAAATTTTTTATCTACAATACCCAATGTACAAATAATTTTAACTGTTTTGCCTTTTTATAAATAACTTTGTAATATAAGTGTGATCAATTAATTCTATAATGTTCACAGTGTTCATATTTGCTATTTAGTTTTAGTAGCTATCCATTGTTTAAAAAAAATATTGAAAAAGTATTATATGAAAGATGTTGTTTATCACCGGCTTTATTTTTACCTGGATCAAAATATTTCAGATCCTAACTAAATCAAAATGATTTCCTGACGGAGGTATTGTGTTATGTATTTTAAAAAAATAGTTAAAATCTTTTCAGTGCTATTTTTATTATCGGTCTTATTTTTAATAAACCAAACAACAACACCTGTTTTTGCCTCACAGGCAAATTATGATCTTGAGATAATACAACCCAGGCCAAACCTGGACACAACAAACCGCTTTTATAAAGCCTATCCGGGACTGGAGTATAACGTCAGACTGGCGGTCATTGGTGGAGTTTATCCGTTTTACCATGAACTGACAA
>PWRA01000052.1 GCA_003556385.1 Dehalococcoidia bacterium
CCGCCATCGAGTAGAAGGCCGCCTCTTTGTCGTCGGAGCGGGCAAAGCGAGCGGCGCAATGGCGGAGAGCCTTGAGAGCCTGCTGCCGGAATCCACCGTCACGGACGGTGTGGTGGCCTGCAAAGGGGGCGCCTACACGACCGACAAGATCAGGATCCTCATGGCCAGTCATCCGGTCCCGGATCCCCGTAGCCTGCGTGCCACTGCCGAGATGCTGGCTCTGAGGAACAAGTATGAGATTGGAGAGGGCGATACCGTGATCTGTCTACTTTCCGGCGGCGGCTCTGCGCTTCTGTCCGCTCCAGTAGAGGGGATAAGCCTTGCCGACCTTCAGACGCTGACGGAGCTACTACTGGCATCCGGCGCGGATATAAGCGAGATCAACTCGGTACGCAAACACCTGTCGCAGGTGAAAGGCGGGAGGCTGGGAGAGCACTTCGCGCCCGCGGCGGTCATCACTCTAATCATCTCGGACGTCATCGGCAACGATCTCTCGGTGATTGCCTCGGGCCCGGCGTATCCGGACGGCACAACATTCGCCGACGCATTAAGCGTGATCGACAGATATCGCCTCCAGGACAAGGCTCCTGCCGGCGTGATGGCCCATCTGCATCGCGGTGCGGCCGGCGAGGTCGAGGAGACCCCGAAAAGGCTGACCAACTGTCATAACTACATCATCGCCGACCTGGGGCTGGCGCTGGAGACCATGCGGACCAAGGCGTCCGAGCTTGGTCTGGCGCCCGATATTGTCACGGCAGCGCAGAAGGGGGAAACCACCGCAGTTGCGCGGGAAAGGGCCTCCGAGATCATCCAGGGCAAGCACTCCAGCCATGACGCACTGATTCTCGGCGGTGAGACCACGCCGGTACTGCCTGAAGACCACGGTACGGGCGGGCGCAACCAGCACTTCGTGGCTACGTCAATGCTGGCGTTGAGGGACTTCCCGGGTGAGTGGGTGCTGGCAAGCCTGGGCACCGACGGCTCCGACTATCTGCCGGACGTGGCTGGCGCGATAGCCGACCACAGATCAACGCACAGAGCCGGGGAACTCGGCCTCGACATCGAGTCATACTTAGCGCGATATGACAGCCACACAGTGCTGAAGGCACTGGGCGGAAGTCTGATCCTCACCGGAGAGACCGGCACCAACGTGGGCGATATTATTCTGTACGTTCTGAGACGGCACCATAGTTGAAGGGGCAACTCCAGTTTTCCCCTTGCCGTGCCTGTCCTGCAATCGTAACGCAGGTCCCGGTTCACCCTGGTTCAGTCTCTGGCAGGTGAATCGCCCCAATCTGCCAGAAGTGAGAAGTGCGAGAAACCCCAACTCACTTTGGATTCCCGACATCTTTCATGGCCAATGAGCAGCTTTGGTCTAAGTGAACCTACCCCCAAAAACTGGACAGGTTGTTAAGGTGGAGACATCCCCTCCCTGTTGGGTCGGAGGCGGTGAAGGATAACGATTGTTCTGCCTATCTGCCAGAGCGCATACCACGCCCGGCACAGGCAGCCTCTTGCTGCTGAGCATCTGACTCTGCTCTTTTCGGCAACTGAGAGTCAAGCCAGTGCTGAAGCCAGCCTAGCGAATGAGCCCGGCGATTTGGTTTATGGCGTCGATCGTCTCTCGTGGCATGAGCCTGCGGTCGAACTTGAAGCCCTGGAGTAGTCCGGCCCGCAGCTCAGCGGGTCTGGCAAACACTATCCTAACGGCATTGTTCTTGCGGTCAGGAACCACTTCTAGACTGTCCTCAGGGGTTATGAAGTTCATAATAGCCCTATTAAGCTCGGTCTGTGAGTTGAGTGTGGCCGCCATGCTCCCCCCTTGCCACGTTGCGCTTGCGATCTCTCTGTTGAAAAGCCCCTTTCTCTTCTTCTTGAGTTTTGCTTTGACTGTGTCCTCATCAGCGAGATGAGTTCGCACTATATGATGGTACTGAAAGGGGATCTTCTCTTTCGACGCCATGGTGATGCCCCCCATCTTGGTGGAGTATCCCCCTCTCGTCGTTCCCCCTGTCCGCACTGTAGCAAGGTCGAAGTTCATCCCTTTCACTTTGATATAGCCCATATCCTGTTTGATAATCCCTTGTTTCATCGCCTCCGGGCTGTCCTCCGGAAGTATAGATGCGTCTATGCCGAGTTCCCGATAACGTTCACACAACGCCTCCAAACCCGCAAGCTTCTGCATACCCTTCGTGAAAACCATTCTCCCTCCTTTCGAATCAGCCAGTCTTCGGCTGATACTTCATCTCCAGCTCATCAGTATTGCCGCAAATACCCTTGTGTTCGGTGTCCCTTTCAAATTCATAGATGTCCTGCTCACCACCGAAATTGCCGTCACCCGAAGAGAGGCGCAAGCTGACCACAGTGCACCAAACCCGGCCCACAGGCAGTTTTGCCGCACCTCTAGACTACGGGCACAAATCGTCCGGGCACGCCCCGTTCTTCTTCCACATGTCAGGGGTGGGAGGGTAATCCTCCCACCCCTGATACTGCGGGCCGGTGCCTACTTACCTCTTGGGCGCGGGTTTGGTCGGATCAGGCTTGCTCTGGCCGGGTTTCTGCTGGCCCGGCTTCTGTGGACCGACGGTTCTCTTCTCCACCTTTGATCACCTCCTTTCCCTCGATACTCAAGTACAGGGCTTGCATTCTTCTGACGGAAGTGTTACTATGCATCCTTAAACACTATGCCTAGTTCATGCTCTGTAAATGCTGAAGTCTAGGTCATCTATAATCAGTGTATACCCTGGAAGATGGTTTGTCAAGACCTTTTGACGGAAATCCGGGGAAAATTTGGGGAAAATTTTGTGAACAGGAGGTTTGAGTATGCCCGAGTGGACGTTTCTTACCAACCACGGACTGGTTCTGAGCTACCTGGCCAGCCATCCGCGGATAACAGCCCGTGACCTGGCGGACGCGGTCGGCATTACCGAGAGGGCAACGCGGAAGATTATCGCCGATCTCCTAGAGAGCGGGTACATAACAAAGAAACGGGAGGGCCGACGTAATCGCTACCGGGTAAACCCGGACCTCGCCATGCGGCATCCCATTCATAGCGAGACCGCCATAGGAGACCTTCTCCAGGCACTGGGGTGGAAGAGGCGAAAGAGGACTGCCCAGCCGGACTGAGACGGCGACCGGTTGAACCGCATTCCTACCCGCCGGGCCGACGAGGGAGCAGAATGGTGACTCTCTGCGGAAGCCCACATTACAACCGGCGTGAAAGCGCTTTCAACGGTGAGACATCCTGATCGCCATATACCAGGCAGGATGACATGATGATGCTCTGCTGCGCAGTGTTCTACGGGGTTCAGGCTAGGTCTTCCGCTCTGTGAAATCAAGCGGCAGCGCATCCTCGGGCAGCGAGGCTTCGACGTTAGCCAGCGCTTCTGCCCCCATGGCAGCAGCAGCGTCCAGGGCTCCCTGGGCAACATACACGGCAGCCTGCTCCTCGCTCAGTCCGGCCCGCTCTGCCACCTTGCGGGCGGCCGCCACGCCTTTTGCAGCCGCTTCGGCATAGTCGATTCCCGTCTCGTTTGCTCCCTGCACTATGCCGTAGCCGGCACCCCGAAGGGCGTCACGGGCGTCGCTCCCCGCCCGTCCGAACGTTCGTGCGATGCCCAGCATAGCAGAATGAGTCAGCCGCCCTATATCAATGTCGGCTTCTTCCCTCGCGTGCATGGCGCCTCTTGCCGTCTGCCTTGCCACTTCGCCGCTGTGGATCTTCATTTCCTTCGTCGTTCCCGAAACACCGGTCAAGGCCTTTTCCAGGGCCCGGCCGATCCTGGCTACTCTCTTCTGCGCCTGTACTGCGGCCACCGTGGTGGCTTTGGCCATATCGGCAAGCTGGTACGCCGTGACCCCCAACGCCACATCCAGCCCCGGAATGGGGACGCGCCTCA
>PWRA01000081.1 GCA_003556385.1 Dehalococcoidia bacterium
GGAGCTCCAGCATCTCGAGGCGCTGAAGCTCTGTGCGCCGGGGCAGGCCGGGTTCATGGTGGAGGAAGGGGCCACCCAGAGGGAAGGGGAGTTCCCAGTCAACGTATCGGGAGGAAGCCTCGGTGTCGGCCGGCTGGACGAAGCGACCGGTCTGCAGAAGGTGTTGGAAGTGGTGCTCCAGCTGCGGGGTGATGCTGGGAGGAGGCAACTGCCCGATGTGAAAGTCGGTCTGGCTCAATCGTGGCGTGGCGTCCCCGCCAATAGTGGAGCAGTGGCGATTCTAAGCAACGAGTAAAAGGAGGAAAAATGCGCAAGGTTGCTGTTGTTGGCGCGGGCATGACCAAGTTCATGCGCCGGGCACATGAAACAGGGAAGGAGCTTGCCTGGGAGACCTCCAGGATGGCCCTCGATTCTTGTGATCTAACCTTGAAGGACGTCGACTGCGTGGTTATGGGCACGGCTCCCGACGCCTTTGATATGATCCACATGAAACACGAGTACCTGAGCGACGGCGCCGGTGCCTGGCGCAAGCCATATGTGAGAGGCTTTCTCGGCGGCGGCACCGGGGTGTTCACCGCTTGCCAGGCCTGGTACCACGTGGCCTCAGGGCTGTTTGACGTCTGTCTCGCCGTTAGTGAAGAGAAGATGTCCTCTTGTTTGCCTCATCCTCAGGGGGCCTTCGTTACCTGCTGGGACCAGTTCACGGAGAGTCCTCTGGGCACAAGCCTCCTCTGGTTTTTCGCCTGGGAGATGAACCGGTATATGCACGCGCATGGCATTACCGAACGGGAGATCGCCCTTGTTTCGGTGAAGAATAAGAAGAACGCCATTGAGCATCCCTGTGCTCAGCTGCCGGGAGAGATCACCGTGGACGACGTTATGAACTCCGAGATCATGGCCTGGCCGGTGAAACGATTGGATGTGAGCCCTACCAGCGATGGGGCGGCAGTGCTGGTTTTTGCCGCTGAAGACGTGGCTAAGAGGATCACCGACAAACCCGTCTGGGTCGAGGGAGCGGGCTGGTGTCTTGATACTATGTACATCGGACAGAGAGACCTGTACTATCCCAAATATGTGGAATACGCGGCTCGGATGGCTTACGATATGGCCGGCATCAAAGAGCCCCGTCACGAAATCGACATCGCCGAACCATATGACCCCTTCAGCTACAAGGAACTTCACAACGCTGAGGGACTGCTTCTCTGTGGTAAGGGGGAGGCGGCAAAACTAACGGTCGACGGTGAGACGCAGAGAACGGGCCGTCAGCCCTGGTGCCCCTCGGGAGGAGCGCTAGGCGTAGGCAATGCCATTGCTGCTACCGGAGTGATGAAGGTGGCCGAGCTCTTCTGGCAGTTGAGGGGCGAAGCCGGTGGGCGACAGGTGCCGGGAAAGCCGAGGAGGGGGGTGGCGCAAGCCTGGGGCGATGAAATGCAGGTGGGCACGGTAATTGTATTAGGTGTATAAGGAGGAGCTATGAATGAGAAGGTTAAGGTCTGGCCCGGAACTCCCTTGAGTGAAAAGGACATAATCGAGAAGAGAGTCCTCTTTACCGAGTGGGAGCCCAACCTCAAATATGCCTGGGATGCCGGTGTCGGGTACGGCGGATACTTCGCCGGGCTGAAGGAGGGCAGGATCGTCGGCACAGAGTGCGCTAAGTGCCGCCGTGTGCTTTTGCCCGCTCGCGCCTTCTGCGAGTGGTGCTTCCGCACAGTGGACCGGTGGGTTCAGCTCAATGATACGGGGATCGTGAACACCTTTTCTGTCGCGTATACGGGAACCGCTGCCGAGCGGTTGAAGGACCCGCTGGTGCCGGCACTCATTGAAATCGATGGTTCAGGTGGTGTTGCTATCATGCACCTCATTCGTGGGGGCGACCCCTGGAAGGTCAAGATCGGAATGAAGGTTAAAGCGGTGTGGAAACCGAAGGGGAAACGCGAAGGATCGATCAACGACATCGAATACTGGAAGCCAGTTTAGGAGGTTGATATGCCCGTAGACAAAATAACACAGGTGTCCCAAACCAAGCCGTGGCATGGCCAAATCCCGGTGTACGGACAGTATACTTACGGCATTGCCGGGGAGAGATTCTTCCGGGAGATCAAAGCAAACGGACGAATTATGGGGGCAAAGTGTTCATCCTGTAACCTTACCTATGTACCTCCCCGGATCTACTGCGAACGCTGTTTCAGCGAGCTGACGGAATGGCTGCAAATACCTGATCGAGGTGCTGTGCATACCTTCACCGTTTCTCATGTCGACCTCGACGGTAACAGGTTGGACGAACCGTTGATCGTAGCGTTCGTTGAGTTCGACGGTGTGCATGGCGGAATTGTACATCGCCTGGGCGAGGTTGAGCCCGATCAGGTATACATCGGCATGCCGGTGGAGATGCGGCTCAAATCCAAGGCGAAGCGAACCGGATCAATACTGGATATCAGCTACTTCAAGCCTATACGAGTCTAGGATCAAGATGAAGACACCTCTGTGGCAGCCATCAGAAGAGAGGAGTAGGGCAGCCGCCATTACCGGGTTCATGAACCTGGTCAATGAGCGGCACGACAAGCAATTCGCTACCTATAACGAGCTCTATGAGTGGTCGGTCGACCGGATCCCCGAGTTCTGGGCTGCGGTGTGGGATTATGTAGGTGTGAAGGCTTCCAGGGGATACGATGCAGTGGTGGATGATGTCAACCGGATGCCGGGCACACAGTGGTTCATGGGGGCGAGGTTGAACTTCGCCGAAAACCTTCTGCGCTACAAGGATGAACGCACAGCGTTCATCTTCAGGGGCGAAACTCAGAAAACTGTCAGGATGTCCTATGCGCAGCTATACGCCACCGTAGGACGGCTGGCAAGGTCTCTGCGTGATATTGGAGTCAAGCCGGGCGACCGTGTCGCAGCCTACATGCCGAACATGATCGAGACTGCTGTGGCGATGCTGGCCAGCACGAGCATAGGTGCCGTCTGGTCTTCCTGCGCCACAGATATCGGTGCCGGGGCAGCTGTCGAGCGCTTCGGTCAGATCAAGCCAAAGGTCCTGTTCACCGTCGATGGCTATTTCTACAAGGGGAGGTCTTTCGATTCGCTTGGGAGCGCCGCCGAGATAGCACAGGGGGTACCATCGATTGAGAAGGTGATAGTGGCAGGCTACCGGGAAGAGAATGCCGATATCACCCGGATTCGGAACTCTATACACTATGACGATTTCCTGTCGGCAGGAACGCCCGAGATCCAGTTTGAGCAGTTGCCGGCGGACCATCCTGTGTTCATCATGTTTTCCTCGGGGACGACCGGCAAACCGAAATGCATGGTCCAGGGTTCAGCCGGGATTCTGGTCAATCAGCTGAAGGAGTTGATAATCCATACCGATCTGAAGCGAGACGATATTCACTTCTTCATCACGACCTGCAGCTGGATGATGTGGAACTGGATGCTCAGTTCGTTAGCCACCGGCAACACCCTGATACTTTATGACGGTAATCCCGCCTATCCCGACGCGGGGGCCATGTGGAAGCTGATCCAGGATGAACGGGTGACGATGTTCGGCTGCAGTGCCAGCTACATCAACTTTCTCAGATCTGAGAACGTCAGGCCGGTCAATGACTATGATTTGTCGTCGTTGAAAGAGATATGGCAGACCGGTTCGCCCCTCTCGGCAGAAGGGTTCGAATACGTCTACCGGGAGATCAAGAAAGACCTCCACTTCAACTCCAGCTCGGGCGGTACGGATATCAACGGTTGCTTCTTCACGGGAAGTCCAATTCAACCGGTCTATGCCGGTGAACTGCAAGGCCCGGGCCTGGGGATGAAGGTGAAGGCGTATGACGAGAATGGCCGTCCGGTATTCGACCGGCAGGGTGAGCTCGTCTGCGAAGCAGCTGCCCCTCCTATGCCTCTCTATTTCTGGGATGATCCGGACGGCAAGAAATACAGGGAGGCATACTTCGATGTTTACCCCGGTGTCTGGCGGCATGGCGACTACATCGTAGTGCACAGCGACACCGGCGGAGCCACGTTCTATGGCCGCTCCGATTCAGTGCTAAAACCCTCCGGTGTACGCATAGGTACTGCCGAAATATACAACGTGGTGGAACGACTACCGGAGGTCGCCGATAGCCTGGCTATCGGACAGACCCGCGAAGGCGAACAGCGTATCCTCCTGTTCGTCAAACCGGCCGAGGGTTTCGGCCTGACAGCGGAGCTGGAGTCTAAGATCAGGGCGAGTCTGCGTGAGCAGGCTTCTCCCAGGCACGTCCCGGCCAGGATCCTGGAAGTGCTCGATATTCCCTACACCCTGAACATGAAGAAGGTGGAAAGCGCGGTAACCAATGTGATACACGGACGACCGGTTGTTAACAGGGACGCCCTGGTCAACCCTGAATCGCTCGATCACTATCAGAGGATTACCGAAGAAGGGGCGCTCGATTCTTAGCCTTCGCTCACAAGCAGGTCCCGCAATCCCATCTCATGCAACTAGGCGGGGTTGATTGCGCCTCGGATATACCGTCGGGTGCAGCCTCTGGTTTTTGGCGCTGCTTCGCGAGGGCAAAGCCGGAGTGTCTATCAAGGAGGTAGCAGATGGATTTTGATCTAACCGAGGAACAGAATTTGACCCGCCAGTCCATCCGTACTTTCGCTGAGACCGAGATCCGCCCGCTTGCCCGGGAGCTGGACGAGAAGGAAGAGTTCTCCGTCGAACTAACACGCAAGATGGCCGAGCTGGGGCTGCTGGGTTGCTTCATTCCTCAGACGTATGGTGGGTCGGATATGGGCTACATTTCATATGCCATCACCGTCGAAGAACTGGCCCGTGTGGATGCCTCGCAGGCCGCCACGATAGCCGCCGGCAACTCGCTGGGGATCGGTCCCATCTACTACTTCGGCGACGAACGGCAGAGGCAGGAATGGCTCCCCCGCCTGTGTTCCGGAGATTGCCTGGCTGCCTTTGGTCTGACCGAGCCTGACGCCGGCTCCGACGCCGGAAGCTCTCGGACCAGCGCAGCGCTGGAAGGCGACCGCTGGACTATTAATGGACAGAAGATATTTATCACCAACTCGGCCTGCTCGTTGACGGGCGTCATCGTTGTACAGGCCGTCACCGGTAAGCTTGATAATGGCCGGCCGGAGATCAGCTGTCTCATAGTTCCCAGCGGTACACCGGGGTTGACGGCGCAGGAGATGAAGAACAAGATGATGTGGCGCTCATCCAACACCGGCGAACTCTTCTTCGATGATTGCAGAGTGCCGCTCGAAAACCTTCTGGGCAAGCGAGGGGATGGCTTTCGTCAGATGCTCTCCACCCTGGACGGGGGGCGTCTCAGCATAGGCGCTATGGGACTGGGTGGAGCGCAGGCTGCCTTTGAGTTGGCCCTCCAGTATGCCAATACGCGCGTTCAGTTCGGCCGAACGATCGCCTCCTTCCAGGTCAACGCTTTCAAGCTGGCGGACATGGCCCTGGAGATCGAGGCAGCCAGGAACCTGCTTTACAAGGCATGCTGGCTGCGAGAGAAAGGGCGTTCCATTACCAAAGAGGCGGCCATGGCCAAGCTGTTCTGCTCGGAGGTCATGCGACGCTGCGTTCAGCATGCCGTGCAGCTTCACGGAGGATATGGCCTGATGAAGGACTACGAGGTGGAGAGGCTGTACCGGGACCAGCGGCTTCTGGAGATCGGTGAGGGCACGTCGGAAATGCTAAGGATTGTGATCGCACGCAACATCGGCGTTAGCGGACGAGCAATGTAGAAGCGCGTCCTCCCGTGCACTCCAGATGGAAAAAGCGCCGGCACTACGAAGTGCGGCGCTTTGGGACTTCCTGGTGGAGGCGGGGGAGAGTCGAACTCCCCGTCCAGAAGAAGGTTGCCAGAATCTACTACAGGCTTAGCCAGCTATCTTAGTCTCGTCTGGCTCCAATCTGCTGGCCGAATCAAAGCCAGACCAGCCAATGCTTCTTAGCCAATCCGTATCGGCGTCGGGATTGGAGCGCCTCGATCTTTCTGCCACCTAATCCCGAGCTTCGAGGAGAACTCAGGTTAGATGTGAACCGTCAAACAAAAACAGGTTCGTGAGTTATTTTTTGCCACTTGTTTTGTGAGGTTAGTGGCACCTCAGCCTGCAATTCTGTGGGCCTTCCCCTGTCGAACCCGCGCGCCCCCATATTACAGCCTACCTTCCCGTCACCTCCTCCTGTGCTTCATGGCCCGGTCCATCTCTCTCTCAGCATGCCGCCGCGCAATGGTCTCCCTCTTGTCGTAGACCTTTTTGCCCCGGGCCACGCCCAGTTCCACTTTAGCCGTTCCACGTTTAATATACAATTTCAGGGGCACTATAGTCAAACCCTTCTGCATAACCTTACCGGTGAGGCTGTCGATCTCTTCCCTGTGAAGAAGGAGTTTGCGCGGCCTGGTCGGCTCGTGAGTGTTGTAGCTGGCGGCATCATAGGATGCGATGTGGGTGTTGTACAGCCACAACTCATCCTTATCCGGCCTGGCATAGGCGTCACTCAGGTTTACCCTGCCTGCCCTGATGGACTTGATCTCCGAACCCTTTAGAACAAGGCCTGCCTCAAGCTTCTCCTGGATATGGTATTCGTGATAGGCCTTGCGATTGACGGTTATCACGCCGGAATCTTTCGCCATGATCGAATTCTACCATCGTGTTCCCGAGCGGGCAATTTGTGCTACACTTCCCGGAGAACGACGTGGGGTCGACCGAGTTGCTGTGGGTAGTTCGCAGAGAGTGCAACTATGAGCCGTGCTGATAGGTTCTACCTGTTCACGACCGTCTTTTTGGCTATCGTCGCGGTGGCCGGCGGCATAGTGTTCGCGGTGCTGCAGAGCAGGAATCTGCCGGTAGAGATCGTGTTATGTCAAGAAGACCCTCTTCCGCAACAGGGACAGCTTTATATCGGTGGCGCTGTCGCCAACCCCGGGATTTACCCTCTGAGGACGGACGACAACCTGCAGACCCTTCTGCTGGATGCCGGGGTCGAATCCGATGCCGACCTGGGAAATGTCAAGCTTCACATTCCGAGAGAAGGCGAGACAGACCGATCACAGAGGATCGACATCAACCGTGCCGATCCCTGGCTGCTCGAATCATTGCCGGGGATAGGCGAGGTCAGAGCACAGGCTATTGTGGGTCACCGCCTGGAACACGGTCCCTTCCGCACGATCGAAGACCTGCTCAGGGTTAGCGGCATCGGGCCGTCGACATTGGAGCGGATAGCAGACTACATAACCGTGGCGGACTAGGGTGTTTTCCGCCTGCCCTGTGCTCCCGGGGCGGCTTGCTCATTCTGGTCCCGGGCCGGCGTATCAGGACCGTAGCATGGTCAGGATCATCTTGAACCGCTTTGTTGCCCTGACGGCATGCGGCTGGTTAGCCGGCATTATGAGCATCTCTCCATCTCTGAGGTCAATGGGCGTGCCCGAGATGGTGATCCGCGCCGCGCCCTCCAGTAGATATACGAGAGCGTCAAAGGGCGCCGTGTGTTCGCTCAAGCCCTGTCCTTCGTCAAAGGCAAAGAATGTGACCGTGCCCGTCTTCTTATCGATTATGGTCCGGCTAACGACGGAGCCTTCCTGATAAGCGGCCAGGTCCACCGATCTCACAGCCTGTCCTGCGAGCTTATCCTGACTCGTGTGTTCCGTTATGGACACCTCCGCGATCGTCCGGGCACGATGCCCGATCCTTTGATGGTGGTCCTGGGTTGGGTCCCGAGTTCCCGGGACACCTATTCTGTGGTCCAGAGCATGAGCGCGGTTGGTTCATCGTATTTTCGCTCCAGCCTGGGCCCTTCGAGTTGACGCAGGTGAACCTCAACGGCAAAGACGATCCCTTCCAACAGGTGGCCGGCCCTGGTTTCTCCCTTCTCGTTGGAGACCACTGCGTGTGCATGGACAAAGGGTTCTCCGTCCTTCAACGAGATGTTCCCTACGCAGCTTGCCAGCTCATAACGCGAATCAATCCTTATCTTCCAGTAGTACTGGCCTATCTGGTCGTAGTAGCCGAGCCGGCCCTCCTTTAGGGCACCGATAGCTGTAAACGTGGCCGCCTCAATGCCCTCGTCCCTAGCCAGTTTCGTCAGGGATTCGACCAGGTCCGTATCCGGTCTCAGACGCAGGATGAGCTCTCTAGTACAATGGAACTCAAAGCGACCTGTTATGTCGTGATCAGCGTTCATAGCCGCTTCACCCTCGTTCCCCCGATAGCATTCAAGGCCTCCGCGCTAACCACAACCGCATTGCGCCGGAGCCGAGCGTGGCCATGGCGAGCCGGTTGACGGAAAGACGGCGATAAGGCCCCGGTCCGAGCCGGCAGGACCCAGCTCATCTGCGTCCCGTCCTGGTGCGTCTGCCCGGCTATTTCTCTTCCGTACAGCAATGCCCGGCTGCGTCGCCGTGGCACTCCTTGATCTGCTCCGGACTGCATTCACCGGGCTTGCCTTTCAGCTTCTCCGGGTGCTCGCATTGCCTGGCGCCCTCAGGTTTGTCCATTGCTGTAACCTCCTTGACTGTGTACGATGCCGGATCGGCCCGAACCTGTGCAGGCCGTGTTCATCATCGCCATTATATCACCTGCTGCACCATCAAGACAATCGCAGATTCCAGAACAGGAGCCCATAACCGGGCTGGGGCAGGGTGCGTCCGCCGTTCCTGAGCGCGTAGAGACCACTCTGCTATTGCTGACTACGCCGCCCTCCTGGCGAAGGGCAGAAGCGATCGCCATTCTCGCTTTTCCCACACGACCAGGAATTGGCTGGAGATGCCAAGAGAGCTATAGGTGCCGATGATGACTCCGAGCACCAATACCAGGACCAGAGGCTGTATGGTGACTCCTCCGAAGAGAAACAGCGCCAGGAGCACAAACAGGGTGGTCAGAGCGGTGTTCAGACACCTGCCCAGAGTTTCGACAAGACTGTCGTTTACAGTAGCGGCGAAGTCAGGTCTCAGGTGCCTCGATACGTTTTCCCGAATGCGGTCAAAGACAACCACTGTATTGTTAATACTATAACCCACAACCGCTAGTAGTCCGGTGATAAACATGGCATCGGCCGTCACCCCCGCTACCAGACCCAAGAGCGAGAAGATACCTATGATGATGAACACGTCATGTGCCAGAGCGATGACGGCGCAGGTACCCCAGCGGAAGGGCTTGGGCATGCGGCGAAACGCCCAGACAATATAGAAGAGCATTGCCACACCAGCCACTATGACGGCGATGAAGGCATTGCGCGCCGTTCTGGCAGCCACGGCGGGTGAGGTCGAGCGGAAATCCTCCCGTTGAGCATTGGTATCCAGTCTCTGGTTGAGTGCAGCCGTCATCTGGTCCGCCTCCTCCGAGGTCATCTCACTCGTGTGGATGATGAAGCGGTTGTCGCCGGCGTACTGTATTGATGCGTCCTCATGTCCCAGCTCGGTCATCTCGCCTCGCAACTGACCTTGCGAGACCTCTGCCTCTGGGCTGAACCGAAGGACCATGGTCGTGCCACCTGTGAAATCCGTCCCCAGCCGCAGCGGAGCATCGAATCGCACGCCGGACACGATCAGGGACACTACTCCGATGAGTATCAGTATCCCTGAAACCAGGAAGAATAAGCGTCTTCTGCCGACCAGATCTATCATGTCAAGCTCCTCACCTCGTTGGCGGTCCGCGATACCGCTACCCCGTAAGCGGCCGGACTGGTGACCATGTGGCTGCCCATGGTCACGCGCAGGAAGGTCCTGGTCACCACGATAGCTGTGAACATGGATAGGGAGACGCCGATAAACAGCGTCAGGGCGAAGCCTCTGACCATAAAAGCTCCCAGTTCGCCGCCCATCCAGAACAGGACGAGGCAGGCGATAATGGTGGTGATGTTGCTATCTCTGATCGCGGTCCAGGCGCGGTTGAACCCAGCCTCGACTGCGGCGCCCAGGCTGCGTCCCCCACGCACCTCCTCCTTAACGCGCTCGAAGATCAGAATGTTGGCATCCACCGCCATGCCCAGTGACAGGATGAAGCCGGCCACGCCCGCCAGACTCAGTGTTATCGGTATCAACTTGAAAATGGCCAGGAGCACGACCCCGTAGATTCCCAGACTGAGGCAGGCGATCACACCCGGCACACGGTAGTACACAAGCATGAATACCAGCAGAAGCGCTATGCCGATTATCGCCGCCAGTATGCTCCTCTGAACGGAATCGGCCCCCAGGGTAGCGGTTACCGTCCACTCGAAGAGGGGAACGTCCTGTTCGAATGTCCTCGAGCCATCTTCTTCCACCCACCTTCCCAGGGGGACGTCGATCCGCCCGGCGTTGAGAAATCGTGATAGCATCCGGGCGTCCTCGAGGCTCAAGCCGTCAATGACCCCCTCTTCCCGTATCACCTCCCGGACTACGGGGGCGATTATGCGACCGTCTTCGCCCTCCAGTGGCTCGTCGCCGAGGAAGATGGCCATCTGTTCGTCGATAAGACGTCCAGTTATCTCTTCAGACAGCTGCCGCCCGGTCTCGTCCCACTTGAATAGCAGCAAAGGGGACCCAATGCGGTCCAGGCGCACCTCGGTGTCTTCCTCGAAATAACGGCTACTGAGAACCAGTTCCTGTTCCTCGCCGTTAACTACTGCCGTTCCCGTAGCCGGAATCCACTCTTCCTTCTCGTCATCCCATTCCCTGAACTCGAGCACGGTAAACAGCCCCACCATCCTCTTGGCCTCCTCGATATCTACTATGCCCGGCAACTGGATAGAGATGTTGTACTCGCCTTCTTGATGCTGTACTTGCACGATGGGCTCGGTGACACCCAGCGCGTCAATGCGTCTAGTTACGACGTCCCTTACGCCCTCCACGACGCCGCGCCTCTCGTCGGGCGGTATATCGCTGACATCCGCCTGATAGACCAGGTAACTCCCTCCAGCAAGGTCGAGGCCCAGCCTTAGTCCCTCCCTACCAAGTACCTCCCTCTCCAGCGGCACCACAGACCATAGCGAAAACCCGAACAGGACAATAATGAATATCAGCAGGTAAATGCTTTTCCTTCTCAACTCACTCTACCTCTGTGCTTCATCGTTACTGTTTGGCCCTGCGTCTTGCGAGTTCCCGCGAACTCCTTGTTGCCGATCAGGTGTAGCCGATAACTCTTCCCGGACCAGGTCCAGCGCTTCTTCTCTGCTCCTCAATTCACCGCTAGCCTGTGCCTCGCGCACCCTGGCCAGGAGCTTACCGATCAAGGGCCCCGGCGCCAGGCCAAACCCATGCATTATATCATAGCCCGTAATGAGTTTCACCGTCAAAATATCGGCTTCCTGCCTGTCATGCTCTGCCAGAATATAATCTGTTGCACGGCACTGCTCGGCCCACTCCTGGATTGACACAAGCGGTCCGCGGCTGGCCAGATAGTCTGCCAGTGCCAGGAGCAGTACATCGATGCCGGCCTCGCCTGTGTCCCGGAAGTAGCGATAGATCGCCCGCTGTGTGGGTAGTCCCTCATGTGCCATCTGGGCCGGACGCAGGTGATGATAGACGAGGCTTTCCACCAGATTGATCTCTCGATTGCTGAAGCGTAGCCTTTCCAGGATGCCCGCAGTCAAGGCCGCTCCTTGCTTCGTGTGCCCCAGGAATCTTGCTCTGCCCGTATCGTCTACGGTCTTCGTCACCGGCTTGGCGATGTCATGGAGTAGCGCACCCAGTTTGACCAGAGTCCGGTGGTTGCTTCCACCAGAGACCTCCTGCGAAAGGTGCCTATCGACGTCATCGGACCAGGGAGCAAGGCACCGCATGTGTTGGTCACCGTGTTCCCAATCGCTTTCCCGCATCAGGAATTCTGAGGCCGCTACGGTCTGCAATGAGTGTTCGAAGACGTCCCAGAAGTGCGCTGTTGGCTGCTCGACTCCCCTGGCCTCCGCCAACTCGGGGATCAGGGAGGTAAGAAGGCCGAGATCATCCAGGTACCTCAGGCGTGTGGCGGCGCGGGGCAGCCCGAGCAGGCGAAGCAACTCCTCGCGAATCCTCTCGCCGGGGATACCGGTGATCGCCGGCGAATATGACCGGATCAGGGCTTCGGTGTCCGGCTCGATGGTGAAATCAAGCTCGGCAGCCAGCCTCACAGCCCGGAGTAGCCTGACGGCGTCCACCTCAAATATGTGGTCACTCACCTTGCGAATGACCTTGTCCCTCAGGTCCTCCGAACCCGAAAAAGGGTCGATGAGCTTCCGTAGCAGCTGCCTGTCGGCGAGGAGGTCTCCAGCTTTCGGTGAAACCTCGCCGGTGCTCGTGTCGGCAGTGGCGAACTGAGTGAGTTCCAGCGCCATGGCGTTTATGGTGAAATCGCGGCGGCCCAGGTCAGCCTCTATGTCCTGCGCTAAGGCGGAGAAGTCGAAGTGCCACTCCTGGCCGCGCGCCTCCCGGTCTCGTAGCCCGTCTTCGACCTTCACCACTCTGGCTATTCGGTTAACTTCGTCAAGGCGCACAAACGTGCCCCCTGCCTGCGTCGCCACCTCGCGGGCTACTGTCAGGGCATCGCCACTTACCGCGATATCTATGTCATTGGTGCTCCTACCCAGCAGCAGGTCGCGGATGAAGCCGCCGACGACGTAGCCCTGTCTTCCCTGTAGAGCCGGCAAGCGGATAATCTGAGCGAGGGCGTTCGAGGCATCGCATCTCTGTCTGAACGGCATTGCGGCCAATTATAGTCATTCGGAGGAGCCACTGCAAAGACCCGGTGGGTCTGGCAAGGTCGCTCTTCAACCCGCAGCCGCGGCGCGCCTGTTTTCGGATGCTTGAGCCTGCGGCGGTGTCGCTCTAGGCCCCGTCGCGACAGAAGTATCGACCGGCATTGGATATGGCCTTGGCGGCACGTTCCGGGGATGCGAAGACCGGGATCGAAGCTGCCAGGAATCTCTGCTCTAGCTGCAATCGTTCCTGCTCGGCGGATCCCGGCGGCAGGATGACCATCACGGGCTTGTCCTGCCTGCCGGCAAGCTCTATGACGAATCGGTTTATCTCCTCAAGTCCCGTCGGCGAGTAAATCGGCAGGAGAATCTCCACGTCCTCCTGGATGAGGACGATGTCGATAGCAGCGTCGGCTGCCACCAGCTCTATGGCACGGAACAGCGTTGGCACTCCTCTTGGCTGGGCCTGGCTGACGTCTACCGGGTTGCGCAGTATGCTACCCACCTCCCCCAGCAGTTTGCTCAGCCCTTCCTCGGTTTCGGCGGAGAGAGGCGGGAGGTTGACCCCGCTTTCCGCAAAGGCGTCGCCCGCGGACACCGAGATGCCGCCGCCTCCATCAGCCAGGCCGCCTATGACGGCCGCGTTCATCCCGGGCCAGCGGTCAAGCCGTTGTAGGATGAGCAGGGTGTCGGTCAACTCCTCGAGGCCGGAGACTTCTATGGCGCCGGCCTGCTTCAGCATCGCCGACCAAACGGCCGCCGAACTGGCCAGAGAGCCGGTATGGGAGAGGGCGGCCCGGGCGCCTACCTCGGTTCTCCCTCCTTTCCACACAACCAGAGGCTTGGCCCTCGTTACCCCCTTCATGGTGTTGAAGAGACGGGTCCCGTCTCTCGTCCCCTCCAGGTACGCGCCGATGGCCCTAGTCTTGGTGTCGGCGGCCAGGTATTGCAGGAAATCGCTGGCATCCAGATCGATGCCGTTGCCGAAGCTGACCCCCTTGCTGTAGTTGATATGCCGGGCTATCCCCACTTCGATCAGCTTGGTGGCGATTCCGCCGCTCTGAGAGAGGAAACCGACCGTGCCGCTCTTGCCGATCCTCCCCAGCAGCGAGGGTATCCCGTGTTCCGGGCAATAAGTGCCTATGCAGTTGGGACCGATGATACGGATGCCCGCCCGCCGTGCTTTCTCCAGCATCTGCTTCTCCAGCTTATATCCGTGCGATGTGCCCGTCTCACTGAACCCGGCCGTAAAGAACTGGACAGCCTTGACGTTCTTCGCGGCGCAATCGTCGAGAAGCTCCAGGACAGACCGGCGGGGAATGGCGACGATAACGTAGTCGATCTCCCCCGGGATATCTCTGAGCCTGGGGAAGATCTCAAGATCACCGATCTTGCCTCCGCCGGAGCCAACAGGATAGATAGGTCCAGGGAAGCCGCCCGAGATCAGGGCCCAGACCCATACTGAGCCAACCTTCAGCTTGGTAGAGGCCCCGACGACGGCAATGGACCTGGGGTAGAAGATCGGCTCGAACTCTTTGACCTTCTCCTCAAACAAAGGTGCTCCTGAAGCACTACTCATGTCTGATCAGACGCAGCTTCGGCCGGCGATCGGGTGATCGGGGTCGGTGACTATGCCTCCAGAATTATGCGGGCATCTACAGCTACCGCCTTATCGGAATAGGCGAATACGGGATTTAGGTCTAGCTCCTCTATCTGAGGGTTGTCATCCACAAACCGTGATACCTTGACTATCAGCTCCTCCAATGCCGGCACACTGACCGGGTCTCGTCCCCTGTACCCTTCCAGTATGGGATATCCTTTGATCTCCCTGATCATGTCCCCGGCATCTCGTTCCGTAACCGGGACTATCCTGAAGGAGACGTCCTTGAGCACCTCGACCAACACGCC
>PWRA01000157.1 GCA_003556385.1 Dehalococcoidia bacterium
CCCTGATCCGGCAACATAGCCAAAGAGCCCCACTTCGCTTCTGTCCGGGCGGCCAACGAATAGGTCGGCTATCACATGTCCCTGGCCATCGAAAGTGCCGGCGAAGGCCAGGTACAAGTTGTGGTCATAGGGGTCCCAGGCCCCGAGCGGATTCCAGCCTTTTCCGTCGTCGGCTGTCGGGCCGGCTATCTCCTCGTAACCGGGACTGGTGGCATTGAGGCTGTTCATCAGGCGGTGATGGCCGGCCAGGTTGTGCCTGATGGCATCCAGGTCATGCCAGGTCCGTATATTCAGATCCAGGGAAGGGCCGGGATCGGGAATAGGCGGAAAAGGACCAGGGCGCACAGGGCACCCTGTCATCCCGACGAGCATGACTGCTACAATCAGAACGATACCGGCTCTCGCAGTGTACATGGCGCTCCGCGAGTTGCTAATAGTTTTCATATGCGACCTCATCATTGCACAGCCGGATGCTTGGCCAGACGCCCCCTTTGATCATCAGCGCACCTGCATTCCTGGTTGCCGTTCCGTGTACTGGACAGCATGAGAGTCTGTCCACTCCCCGTGCGCCATCTCTCCTGCTGCCCTTTTCCAAGCCGGAAACGAACCGCGCCCTGCCAGGCTTGGGTGATATCTGTCGGGTAAGCCTGGACCACAATGATGGTAACACATGAATGTTAAGATACTGTTAACATCAGCGGTCTGGTGCGAGAGATCAAGCTCGCTTCGCGGGAACACTCTGCGCTATGGGGAAGCATGTTCTGTGATCGGGCGTCGTATACTGTGCGGACCTGAATGAAAGAGTAGTCATGCTGCAGTCTGTGTCTCCGCAGTGCGGCGTTCCGCCGGATGCTGATCTGTGGTATAGTTAACAACTCCATGCAGGAGCACTGACCTTGGGTGCAGACTTGAACCAACGAGCCCGGTGGAGGGTTCTCCCTCCAGTGCCGGACGAATACCTGGATGCCTGTGCGTTGCCCCGGCTGCTCGCCCAGCTCCTCCATAATCGTGGCGTTAAGCCAGACGAAATCGAGCCTTTCCTGGCCGCCGATTACCGGTTGGAAGGGGATCCCTTTCTGCTCCCGGATATATCAGAAGCCGTCAACAGGGTGTACAGGGCCGTCCTCCGCCGGGAGAAGATCGCCGTCTATGGCGATTTCGACGTCGATGGCGTCACTGCCGTAGTCATTCTTGCCCGAGGGCTTGAGAAGTTGGGAGGTGACGTCATCGTTTACATTCCTGATCGCTTTACCGAAGGACACGGGCTGAATACTCCGGCCATCGAGGCGCTATACGCCCAGGGGGCGGACCTGATCATCACCGCCGACTGCGGAGTGACCGATGTTGCACAGGTGAGACGGGCTCAAGAACTCGGCATGGATGCGATTGTGACCGACCATCATGTACCGCTGGAGGAGTTGCCCCGGGCTGTAGCCGTGGTCGACCCGAAGCGCAGGGATTCAGCATACCCCTGTTCCGATCTGGCTGGCGCCGGCGTGGTCTTCAAGTTCATGCAGGCGCTGTTTCACAGGGACAGCCGCGAGCGCTGGCTGGCAGGGTTGCTGGACCTGGTCGCGCTGGCCACGGTTACGGATCTGTCACCTATGGTGGGCGAGAATCGTTACCTGGTGAAGGAGGGGCTGAAAGTACTGAACAAGAGTCGCCGCCCGGGGATTCGTGCGATGATCGAGGTGGCGGGGGTAAAGGCGGGCGCCCTTAACAGCGACCACATCTCTTGGGTGCTGGGGCCTCGTCTGAACGCCGCCGGCAGGATGAACTACGCCTCTACCAGTTACCGGTTGCTTACCACACAATCGGCCGCAGAGGCCCGCCTGCTGGCCCTGGAGCTGGAGGAGAAGAACGCCGAGCGGCAGAAGCTAAGCAACGAGGTGCTGTGCCGGGCAAGGGAGAAGCTGGCGGGTAAGCTGCACTTGCCGTTGCTCATGGAAGCCGACGAGAGCTACTCCATCGGTGTCATCGGGCCTGTTGCCGGCAAACTGGTAGATGAGTTCTACAAGCCGGTTGTCGTGGTCAGCATAGGTCCGGAGCAGTGTCAGGGTAGCTGTCGCAGCATAGCCGAATTCGACATGGTGCTTGCACTGGAGGAATGCGGTGATTTGCTTTCTGCCTTCGGCGGTCATCCTATGGCTGCCGGGTTCACCGTCCCGCGGGAGAATCTGGCTCAACTGGAGGAAAGGCTTATCGGCCTGGCCCGGGAGCAACTGGGTCATCTGGACCTGCGGCCTGAGCTTGTCATCGATGCGGAGCTTCCGTTGTCGGCGCTCACCGGGGAGACCTTCACCCTCATGCAGAGATTGAGCCCATTCGGTCGGGCCAACCCGTCTCCGACCTTTCTCACGCGGCAGGTGGAAGTGATCGAGTGCCGGTCTTTCGCTAACCACAGTGAGTGGCTGAACCTTAAGCTAAGACAGGACTCGACAACCTGGCAGGCGGTGGATTTCGGCGTTTCGAAGCGGGGCAGTCAGGTCCCGTCCTGTATAGACATCGTATACAACCTGGAGACAGGCCGCTGGAATGGCGAGGATGTGTTGCGGCTCAACCTGCGTGACCTCGCCTCGAGCTGACCGGGCCGGGTGTTCGCCGGCTGGGTAACGCCGGGTCTCAGAAGTCTTCTGTCTGCGGTTCAGGAAGAGCTAAAGGCTGCTCCCTGCGCATCCTGATGATGAGCCAGGGCAGGAATATTAGCAGCATGATCAAGCTCAGTAGTTGCGCCTGCTGAAGCCCGGGCACGACCAGTTCGCCAACACGGAGAAACCTTATGCCGATATCACCGACGGCCCAGAGGCAGAAGTAGAAGAACAGCAGGGAACCCGTTGGTTTGAACCTGTTGCGGAATCGCCATACGATAGCCAGGGAAATCAGGTTCCACGCGATGTGGTACATCTGAGCAGGAAAGATTGGAACGGTGATGCCGTTTCCGTACATGGCGAAACCGTCCGCAATCCGGGGGATGGCGCTCCTGGCAGTGTACTGGATCGCTCCGGGGAAGGAGTTGAACGGGCTGGGCCTTCCGAAACAGCACCCGTTGAGTGTACATCCGACTCTGCCGATGGCCAGAGCCAGGGGTGTTGCCAGGGCCACCGCATCGCCTATCCTGAGGAGCTCGGAGAAGCGTAGTTTCGTGGCCGCCATGTAGATCAAGGCGCCGGCGAGGACGCCGATGATCATCCCGTTCTGGGCTAGGCCGGCAAAGCTGAAGATACTCCCGGGATCGGCCGTGAAATGCTCCCAGTGACCGAAGATATAGGTCAGCCGGCCTCCCAGGAAACCGCCGAGAATGCACCACAAGAAAAGGCCGAACAGGTCGCGTGTTACCCCTAGTGCCTTCGCCTGCCTGGTAATGATCACTATCATCGCGACAACCGCGAGCGCTACCATGATGCCGTACCACTGTACCGTGACGGAGCCGATGGTGAAAGCTGTGGGGTCTACGCTGATGACCGGCATGTATCTCTTCCTTTAAGTTCACGAGAAGATGGCATTCACGAAGACTTCCGGGTCAAAGGGGGCCATGTCCTCAAGGTTCTCGCCAGTCCCGATATAGCGGATGGGGATATTCAGTTCGTCGCAGATGGCAAACACTATACCTCCCCTGGCTGTGCCGTCCAGCTTGGCCAGGAATATGCCGGTAACGTCAACTGCTTCGGTGAAACGTTTGGCCTGGGCCAGGCCGTTCTGCCCGGTGGTGGCGTCCATCACCAGCAGGACCTGATGGGGAGCTGAAGCGTCATGCTTGGCCGCC
>PWRA01000035.1 GCA_003556385.1 Dehalococcoidia bacterium
CGGATCTCCTGAAGGTCTACTGCCGTTCCCTTTAGACCGGCCGCGATCTCGTCCCGTATCCGGACCATCATGTCGACCGTCAGTTCTTCAGTGCGGCGGCCGGGGACCCGACTGCGGAGCAGCGTCAGGACTATCGCCAGAGAATGGCGCATCACCTTCTCGAAGTCCCACATTGTCATGTCTCCATCGAATGATATCGCCTTGACCCTGCCTTTGGTCATGTCTGGTGTTAGCATGGCACCCATTTGTCCGTTGTCGGTCTTCGAGCAGTCATCTGTGGCTGTTGGCCATGACCGTTCTAGAAGCATGTACTCTATAACGATGGAGGGCCAAACGTCAAGGATTCGCTGGCCCAGATCGTGTCGAGGCGTGACGGACGACCCGGTGGAGTACCGCCATCACGGCAGAGGGGTCACGGAGTGCCAGGTGCTCACGGTCGGTTATGCCCAGAGATTTCCATCAGTCCGTCCGTTGACCGGGGATCACCTGACGGGCCGGTCTAGAACAGACTCCGGGTCGAGTCGTTGAGCAGCACGGCCTCTGCCTCGGAATACTGTCGATTCATCTGCTCGGTTTCCAGGTACGACATGAACAGCCGCGTGCAGGGCACCGGCTGGCGAATGAGCAGACCGGTACTGGTCCCGTCGCGGTCATCGAACATCGACATCGCGACCTCCAGACTGAACGTAGCAGACACGAAGCTCCCCTTCTCCCGTCTTCGTCGACATCCACGAAAGGCCGTCCCGCGGTACAGGATGAGTGTGCCGTGTCCGAGGCGTTCGAAGGCCTCGCGCACGAAGGCGAGTCGATGGAGTATGTGATCGGCCCGCCTTGATTCATCCATAGTGCCCGAGAGACGGTCGGGATCCCGAAGCTGTTTGCCGTCGAAAGGGACGAGTCCGAGCCTGGCGAGTACGATGCTGTGTGCTTTGACCATCTCCCCTGCGTAGGGATTGCTCACCCACCGGCTAGCGAATGAATCCTCGATGTCCCACAGGCCGTGCGACTTCATATAGTGCTGGAGATCGCGTTGTAGCGCCTCCGGCCCCGTTCTGAGTGTGAAGTCAAGCGTCAGTCCAGGTCGGAAGAACTGCGACTCTGCGGCAAGCCAGTCGCTCATCCCGGTCCTGATGGCGCCAATGCGGGCCTCAGCAGCCTGGCGGGCCGCCGGGTCGGTGTGAATCTTCAGCGGCACGTCCAGTTTGGCGATGACGGCTCGATACAGGGCGACCATGTCAGGGTCGGCCTCGATGCTATCGCGGGCGAACTGGAAAGAATTAACCGACTCGAGAGGAAGCTCCCAACGGGCGCCCCTGTCCTCGAAGTCCAGCACCTCGACTTCGAGGAAGCCCGCCGCGAGCCGAAGACCTGCCAGCCGCACAGGAGTGCGCCGTGCATCCAGCATGCGCCCGGTGTTACCGGGTACCAGGTGCTCGAGCCGGCCGGGCAAGAATTCGCTATCAGGCGGCATGTCGGGGTTGAATTGATGGATCATAAGCACAGCCCGGCACTCTGTTAATGGTGCCCGTTTTCTAAACCTGTTCTGTGGCATGTACTCTAGATTTACTCAGCGCAGAATGCCGATGATTGTGTCCTTCAGAAGTCGAGGATCTTCTTGATATCCCGCACTGACGACTCGCGTACCGCGATACGGGTCTCCGATGGGCGCTCGGTGCGCTCGATCCACTCTCGCTTGCAGCGGATCGGCGCCGGCAGCTTGAACGGTCTGCAGCGGCCGATCGCCTCTATGGCTTTCCCGGCCCCCTCGAAAATGGCCTCCCGCGTCTCCTGCAAAGGATACAGCTCCGCGGCTTCACGGCCGATCCCTCTCTTGGTAGCCACGGTGACAACGTTTCTGCCCAGGAACTCCCTGGCCTCACGGCATGTGGCCACATCTCCCGTCACCATGATGACGGGGACGCCAAGGCCGCCCGCAATCAGCGACGTTGCCGCAATCTCACCCGACTCACGATCGTTGTACCAGTATCTCATCTCGACCATCGAACTCTGCGTGTGGTTCAGGACTCCGTCCGCGGTGCCCTTCATGGCATGATAGCCCAGCAGGACGATACCGTCGAAGGACCTGTCCAGGCCCTCCCCCGGCTTCCTCGGTCCTCCCGTGATGTAGGTTGCGCCCGGTTCCATCAGGTGGGGGATGAAGTTGTCCCCGCGTCCGTGCCCGTCGGCGACGACGACCCTAGAGGCGCCTGCTTCACGTAGACCGCGAACCAGTGCCGCGATATCGCCCATCAGGTACTCCATCGCCTGGACGTACAGCGGCGACGTTATGTCCCTGGTCTGGGCAAACCGGAACACTCCACTGGCGCCCTCCAGGTCCGTTGCCACGTAGATCTTCCAGTTACCTTCTGCCATGAGCGTAGGCCTTTCCCGCGGTCGGTGAGTGTATTCGTGAGCGTTGCCTGTGCCTGTTCATCGGGCCCGGCCGCGTACGGAGTCTCACTTCTCCCTGGCGGCCCACAGCGATGAGGCGTCGAACGCCTCGCCCTTGAGCTTGGCTTCCAGTGTCTTGGGCAGCTCCTCTATAGGCACCCGGATTTGGGCCAGGCTGTCCCTATCCCGAATGGTGACCTGTTTGTCCTCCAGAGACTCGAAATCTATGGTAACGCAGAACGGCGTGCCGATCTCATCCTGACGCCTGTACCTTCGGCCGATGCTCTGAGAATCGTCGTAATCTGTCATAAAGCCGGGGCTCAGTTGCTTGTGAACCTCTCTGGCCAAGGGGGTGAGCCTCTCGTTTCTGCTCAGGGGCAGGACGGCCACCTTGATGGGGGCCAGAGACGGGTGCAGGTGTACCACGGTCCTCTTCTCGCCCTCGACTTCCTCTTCGTCATAGGCATCGATAAGGAAGGCGAGGACAGAACGGTCCACACCGCCCGAAGGCTCTATGACATAGGGAACATACTTCTCGCCCGCCTCGGCATCGTAGTAACTCAGGTCTCTGCCGCTTTGCCGGGCATGCTGCACCAGGTCGAAATCGCCTCTGTTGGCAATGCCCTCCAGCTCCGACCAGCCCATAGGGAACAGGTAGTCGATATCATAGCAGGCCCTCGCATAGTGGGCCAGTTCGTCCTTGTCGTGCTCCCGCAGACGCAGGTTCTCCTTCCTCATTCCCAGCTTGACATACCAGTCGAATCTCTCTTTGACCCAGTAATCGAGCCATTCCCCGTCGGTCCCGGGCTTGACGAAATACTCAAGCTCGAACTGCTCGAACTCCCTCGTCCGAAACAGGAAGTTGCCTGTTGTGATCTCATTGCGGAAGGATTTGCCTATCTGGGCAATGCCGAGAGGTATCTTCTTGCGCGAGGTCGTGACCACGTTCTCGAAGTTCACGAATATGCCCTGAGCGGTCTCCGGACGCAGGTAGATCGTGCTTCCTTCCTCCTCTACGGGACCCATAGAGGTCTTGAACATCAGGTTGAACATGCGGGGCTCGGTCAGCTCACCGCCGCAACTCGGACACCGCTGGGACTTGATCTCGTCGGCGCGCCATCTCAGGTGGCAGGCCCTGCACTCGACCAGGGGGTCTGTGAAACCCTGGACGTGTCCGCTGGCCACCCAAACCTCGGGGTGCATCATGATGGACGTGTCCAGGCCGACCACATCCGCCCGTTCCTGGACCATCGCCTTCCACCAGGCATTCTTGACGTTGCGCTTCAGCTCCGCGCCCATGGGGCCGTAGTCCCAGCAACTGGCCAGACCGCCGTATATCTCGCTGCTCGGGAAGACGAACCCCCTGCGCTTACACAATGAGACGATTCTTTCCATATCACGATCGGCGGGCATGTCGGTTTCCTTTCTCGGATGGGTCGAGAGCTTAGCTTACCAGCTTTGCTGACAGGCGTCAAAGGGATGCAACGTTCATCGCGCAGCCATTCTGGCGTACTATCGCGACTTGTGTGTCACTAAGGTATCTGAAGCAGAGCAAGGGATCGTGACGCAAGGAGAGCGGCCGGCTCCCCGCGAACCCGGGCAGCCAGCCGCTGATGAATACCGTTTGCTCGACGCGGTCGCGGAAGCCCCTTACGAGATCTCCGCCGCCTCTGTTCGTTTGCCTTTCTTCCCGCTGCTCTTCGCTGCTCCGAAGCTGAGGTTGTCCTCGTGCAGGCTGATCGTTATCGTGTCCCCCTCCTTGAACTCGCCCTGCAATATCTTCGTGGAAACTGGATTCTCCACGTACCTCTGAATGGCCCGGCGCAAGGGGCGCGCGCCATATACCGGATCATAGCCCCTGTGGACCAGCCAGGCCTTGGCTTCTTCGTTGATCTCGAGGTTGATACCGCGGTCGGCCAGCCTGGCCTCTACCTCTTTCATGAGCAGGTCTATGATGCTCTTCATGTGTTCTTCGGTCAGCGGGCGGAATATGATGACGTCGTCCATCCTGTTCAGCAACTCGGGGCGGAAGGTGCGCTTCAGGGCACTCTCGATGGATGTCCTCATCCGGTCCTCGGCGCTCGTATCTTTGGTCCGGAAGCCGATGCCCGAACGCTGGAATTCCTCCGTGCCCAGGTTACTGGTCATGATTATCACCGCGTTCTTGAAATCGACAGTCCTGCCGTGCCCGTCGGTAAGCCTTCCGTCCTCCAGCAACTGCAGCAAGATGTTGAAGACGTCGGGATGGGCCTTCTCGATCTCGTCGAAGAGGATGACCCGGTAGGGGCGGCGCCGCACCGCCTCGGTCAGTTGGCCCCCTTCCTCATAGCCCACGTATCCCGGGGGTGCTCCGATAAGGCGGGAGACGGTGTGCTTCTCCATGTACTCCGACATGTCCAGCCTTACCATGGTCTCTTCGTCGTCGAAGAGGAACTGGGCCAGAGCGCGGGCCAACTCCGTCTTTCCCACCCCGGTGGGTCCGAGGAAGACGAAGCTTCCGATAGGGCGCCGGGGGTCCTTGAGCCCGGCCCGGCCCCGCTTGATAGCCTCGGAGACCGCCGTCACCGCCTCTTCCTGGTTCACTATGCGCTGGTGAATCCTCTCCTCCATGTGGACCAGTTTCTCGGTCTCTGTTTCCATCATCCGCGAGACGGGTATGCCCGTCCACTGGGCAATCAGTTCCGCGATAATCTCTTCGTTGACCGTGCTATCGATCTTCTTGTCCTGGTGCCATTTTGCTTTGGCCTCGTCATACTGCCCTGCCAGGCGCATCCTTTCTGCCTTCAACTCGGCTGCCTTCTCGTAGTCCTTTCGCTGGGAAGCCGCCTCCTCCTCATCGGACAGGTGCTTCATCTGCCGGTCCAGTTCCTGGACCTCTTTCGGGGCGCTTTCCCTATCAATACGCAGCTTGCTGGCTGCTTCGTCGATCAGGTCGATTGCCTTGTCGGGCAGGAACCTGTCCGATATATACCGGTGGCTGAGCTTGGCCGCAGCCACCAGGGCGGAGTCCTCGACGCTTATCTTGTGGTGTGCCTCGTATCTGGGACGAAGTCCCCGCAGCATTTCTATGGTTGCCTCTACACTCGGTTCATCCAGGTAAACAGGCTGGAACCGCCTCTCCAGAGCTTTGTCCTTCTCGATGTGCTTGCGGTATTCATCCAGCGTCGTGGCCCCGATGCACTGGATCTCACCGCGGGCCAGTACCGGCTTCAGCATGTTGCTGGCGTCGATGGCACCTTCAGCAGCCCCCGCCCCCACCACGGTATGCAGCTCGTCGATGAACATGATGACTTCACCGGCCGCCTGGCGCACTTCGTCCAGAACCGCCTTCAGCCTCTCCTCGAATTCGCCGCGGAATTTGCTTCCCGCCACTAGCGCACCCATGTCCAGGGCTACCACCTTCCTCCCTTTCAGCGAATCGGGGACGTCCTCGGCGACGATATTCTGAGCCAGTCCTTCGGCGATGGCCGTCTTACCCACACCGGCGTCGCCGATGATGACGGGGTTGTTCTTGGTTCGTCGGGCCAGTATCTGCGATACCCGCCTTATCTCGTTCTCCCGCCCGATTACCGGGTCGAGTTTGCCCTGACGGGCCAGTTCGGTCAGGTCGTGCCCGTATTTCTCCAGCGAGCGGTACTTGCTCTCGGCCTGCCGGTCGGTAACCCGGTGGCCGCCGCGAACCTTCTGCAGGGCTTGATAGAGTTTCTCCTGGTTGATGCCCGCTTCAGACAGTATGGTGGCCGCCTCACCTCTGGTCTCGCCGGCAATGGCCACCAGCAAGTGCTCGGTGCTGACGAATTCGTCTTTGAGCCTGTCGGCCTCATGGTTGGCCCTGTCCAGGAGGGTCGCTATCCGTGGGGTGGCGTACACCTGCGCGGCCTCGTAAGCTACCTTGGCGAAGCTCTCCAGCGTTCCTTCCACCCGCTGCTTGATACTATCAGTGTCCACGTTTAGCGTCCGCAGTATTTCACCGGTGATTCCCTTTTCCTGCTCCAGCAGGGCCAGCAGCACATGCTCTACATCCCACTGATTATGGCGATAGCGGCGCACCAGTTCCTGGGACGCTGCCAGCACCTCCTGTGCCTGTTCCGTAAACCTCTCCGGTCTCATCTTCCTACACCTCCTGAATCTCTATTCACTCACGACGTCCCCCGCCCTATACCTCCTTCCATTCCGCCTCGTCTATTATCTCCTCTATCATATTCTGCATCTCCGCCTCAGCCGTCTTCTCCATTCTTCTTTCCATCTCCTCGAGCTCACTCTGCATTTCTCTCATCCGCTGCATCAGTCTTAAGGCCACCTCTACCCCCGCCAGGTTCACTCCACAATCGCTCATCAGCGTCTTTACGTAGCGCAGGCGGTCCAGGTCCTCCTCGGAGTAGAGGCGTATGTTACCACGCGAGCGCTCCGGGCGCACCAGCCCCAACCTCTCGTAGTAACGCAGGGTGTGGGGCCCTATGCCTATTATCCTCGCGGCTACGCTTATTACGTACCTCGGACTGGATTCCCATTCGGTCATAGTGGCACCTCACCTCTGGTTGGATCGCAGAGAACGCAGTCTCTCAAATAGTTTCTTCTCCTCATCGGTCAAATCGGTCGGCAATACTACCCTTGTCTTGGCGAACAGGTTACCGCGTCTGTCGTTGCCCATCTGCGGCATTCCCTTGCGCGCTAGGCGGAAAACCTTCCCGTTCTGGGTCTCGGATGGTATCTTGAGGGCTACGTGGCCGTTCAGCGTAGGCAGCTTAACCTCGCCGCCCAGCACAGCTGTGGTCAGGGGTACAGGTACTTCGGTGTGCAGGTCGTCTCCTTTGCGCTCGAACACCCTGTGCGGTAGCATTTTCACCACCAGGTAAAGGTCGCCTTTGCTGCCGCCGGCATAACCGGGTGCGCCTTCTCCCGCTACGCGAATCCTGGAGCCGTCTCTCACCCCGGGTGGGATCTTGACCTCTAGCCGCCTGGGGGTTACCTGTCCACCTGCACCTTTGCATACGGTGCAGACCCGGTTGCCTACTCTGCCTGTACCGCCGCACGTCGTGCAAGGCTCCTGGGTTTGCAGCTGAATGGCCCGCGTGGAGCCATGATAGGCTTCCTCGAGAGTGACCTCGATAGTGGACTCTATGTCCTGGCCGCGCTGCGGCCCGCGCCTCACCCGGGAGCCCAGCCCCGCATCGCCAAATAGGCTCGAGAGAATGTCCTCGAAATCACCCGCGCCGCCATATTCGTAAGCCGTACCCCGTTGACCGAAATCCCATCTGCCCCGACCTTGCTTCTCGGCCTCGGCAAACTGGTCGGCGTACTCCCACTGGTCTCCGTACCGGTCGTATTTCTTCCGTTTCTCCGGATCGGAAAGGACCTGGTAAGCCTCGTTCATCTCCTTGAACTTCGCTTCGGCCGATTTGTCACCGGGATTCAGGTCGGGATGAAACTTCCGGGCCAGCCGCCGATAGGCCTGCTTGATCTCCTTCTCCGAAGCATCCCTCTTCACTCCGAGGATCTGGTAATAATCTTTCCCTGCCATGTCGCTGTAACCTCCGTCCATTATAGAAGCGACCAATTTTTCTGTCAAATCTTGTCAGAGCTCTTGACAAACTTGTACAACTTTTCTAAAATATTTGCCGAGCTGAGAGTAGGGCTCAGTAAGAATACGGAAGAAGGAGGTGAGACAAATGGCTATAGAAAGATGGCATCCTTTTACCGATTTGATGACTCTGAGACAGGCTATGGACAGGTTGTTTGAGGACAGTTTTGTCCGTCCCTCCCGGGCTTTAGCCGGCGTGGATGGGGTGGGAGACCCGGCCCTGGATGTTTACCAGACTCCGGAAGAGGTAGTGGTCAAGGCGGCTCTGCCCGGGATGAACCCCGAAGATGTAGACATCGACATCACGGGTGACACGCTTACCATCGAGGGGGAGAGCAAGGCGGAAGACGAGGTAAAGAACGAGGACTACCTGTACCGGGAGAGACGGTACGGTGCTTTCTCCCGCAGCGTGGTTCTCCCAGGCGGGCTGAAGTCGGACCAGGCCGAGGCCACGATGGACAATGGTGTCCTGACGCTCAACATACCCAAGGCTGAAGAGGTTAAGCCCAAAGCGATTACCGTCAAACCGAAAGAGAAGAGATGACTAAGGACGGGCCCTGCTCTCAGCCCTCAGGACATCTACCAGTTGTTTCAGGATCCGCGCTGTGGCCCCCCAGATAATGCGCCCTTTGTACTCGTAGGCATGAGCATCCTCTCTGAAATTGTCGTCGTCCAGCAGAAAGGACAGCGGAACAGTGATAATCTCCCGGATCTCTCCGGGATCGGCCTTCAGGGGGTAGGGATGGCGTACGTAGCCAACGAAAGGCGAGATAACATAGTTGCTGCTGAAGGTGAGAGTGTCGTCGAGTTCTCCCAGGATCTCGACATCTTCGGGGTTCAAACCGATCTCCTCCTCCGTTTCTCTGAGGGCCGTCCGGAGCAAGCTGATATCGTGGGGCTCGCATCTTCCCCCGGGGAGACAGACCTCTCCTTTGTGAAACTCTACCTCATCGCTCCTTTCGGTGAGCAAGACGTGATATTGCCCGTGCTCACGGAAAAGGGGTATGAGGACCGCCGATCGTCGTACGGTCTCGTCTGTGATTTCCTTTTTCGGACGCCGGCGGAGAGAGTCTCTAAGCCGTTCCATCATGGCACCGCAATTATAGCACGCGTATCGCGGTCGGACGTCTTCCGGCCCTGGTCCTTGCCCGCCTGCATAGTTGTGCGGTTACGGCCGGGTGACGTTACCGGGCAGACCGCAAGCTGGAAGTTGTCAGCGCCGGCATCGAAGCGTTATACTTAAGAGTTATGGCCGTAAAGCAGGACTATTATGAGGTACTGGGAGTGCCCCGAAACGCCAGTGACGAGGCGATAAGGAAGGCATTTCGCAAGCTAGCGTTCCAGTACCATCCTGATCGCAACAGAGATCCCGAAGCCGAGGCGCGGTTCAAGGAGATAAACGAGGCTTACCAGGTGCTCTCCGACCGCGAGAAGAGGAGCAGGTACGACCGCTACGGCCGTGCAGATGCTGAGGGCGGCTTTTCGGATTTCGGCTCCGGCGGGCTGGGCGACATCTTCGAGTCCTTCTTCGGCGGCTTTGGCACGCCCTTCGGTGGGACTGCCCGGCGGGCTGCCCAGAAGGGTGATAGCCTGCGGGCTCAGCTCACCCTTTCGTTCCGCGAGGCGGTCTTCGGCTGCGCCAAAGAGGTTGAGGTCCAGCGTATCGAGCTCTGTCCTGAATGCCGGGGCAGCGGCAGTGAACCGGGGACACGGCCGGACACCTGCCCCGATTGCGGCGGCGCGGGACAGATACGGCGGGTCCAGCAGAGCATTTTCGGGCGCTACGCTACCACCGTGATTTGCCCCCGGTGTGAAGGCAGCGGGGCTGTGATAAACAACCCCTGCTCCGAATGCCGGGGCAGAGGCATGGTGAAGGCGAGGCGGACGTTGAAAGTCGATATTCCGGCTGGTGTGGACGACGGCCAACGGCTGTGCGTGCGTGGAGAAGGAAGTGCCGGCGTGTATGGAGGCCCTCCGGGAGACCTCTATGTCGCCTTTTCAGTTAAGCCGCACGAGTTCTTCCACAGGGATGGCAGTGACGTCCTGTATGATTTGCCGATCAACATCGCTCAGGCTGCTCTGGGTGACCGGGTAGAGGTGCCGTCCCTGGACGGGAACGTAGAGCTGAAGATACCGGCCGGCACCGGCAGCGGTGAGACCTTCCGCTTTAAAGGCAAGGGCATTCAGCGTGTCGACGGCAAGGGAAAAGGAGACCTGCTGGTAAAGGTTGACATAACCACCCCGCAGCGCCTGGACAAGAACCAGCGCCGCCTTTTCGAGGAGCTGGCCAGGGTATTGCCTCGCACGGAGCCGCCTCGCGACGCACTCTAACTCAGGGTTAGAGACGGCTCTCTGCCGGTTGTCTGAACTGTAGCAACGCCCGGCTCGGCGACAGTCCCTCAAACAGAATCCCGTGCACCATGCTGACTACGGGCAGGCTCAGCCCGCGCCTCTTTCCCAGTTGATGGGCTGCCCGCGTGGCCGCTACTCCCTCCGCGACGTTCGGCATGGAGGACGAGATGTCGGCCAGGGAGCGACCCTTGGCCAGTTCATAGCCCACATAGTGGTTGCGGCTCAGGCTGCTGGCACAGGTGGCTATCAGGTCCCCCAGTCCGGCCGGGCCGCAGAATGTGTCGGCACGGGCTCCCAGGGCCGTCCCCAGGGAGACCGCCTCGGTCCAGCCCCAGGCGATGAAGGCACCCTTGGCGTTGTCCCCCAGTCCCAGTCCGTCTATCATGCCTGCCGCCAGCGCCACGATGTTCTTCAATGCTCCGCCCAGTTCCACCCCGACAACATCATCGCTGGTGCACAACAGGAACCGGGGAGACTCCATAAGCTCTCGCGCCCTTTCCGCCAGACCTCTGTCCCGCGCGGCAACAACGGAAGCGGCCGGCAGGCCCTGGCTGATTTCCCTGGCCAGGTTGGGGCCCGACACGACGCAGATCTGTCCCCTCAAGTGAGGAGCGATTTCTTCCCCCAGCACCTGGGACATCCTCTTACAGCTATCGACTTCCAGTCCCTTGACGGCGCTCATCAGTATCATGGAATCGGTGAGGTAGTTCGAGGCCTGTCTGACGTTTTCTCGCAGCTTATGGGAAGGAACGGCCCACAGTACCAGGTCGGCCCTGTTCAGGGCCTCCTCGATGTCGCCGGTGAAGGAGTAGCCGTGGTTCCCCTGGTTTGATTCCTCAGCCTCCGCCTCACTGCGCGTCCACAGCGTTACTGCTGTTCCTTTGTCGGTGAGCAAGCCGCTCAGAGCATTGCCCCAGGAGGTGTTGCCTATTACGGTGACCTTGGGCATACCCTCCCCTACTCCTTCACCACAGCCGGCGCTCAGTCCCCTGTCTCAAGCGTTTTATATTGTCCGCGTGTTGCACTACGATCAGGGCCACGGCGGCCGCGCAATAGGCCAGGTAGATGGGGGGGAAATTGTAGGCGATCGTTAGCGGGATCATCAGGCACAGGGCGGCCGAAGCTCCCATAATGGAACCGAGCGACATATGCCGGCTGCGTAATGCGGCTATGGCCACGACCTGGGCGCCGAATATGCCCGCCGGCGGGTAAATCGCAAACAGTGTGCCGAAGTAGGCCGTGACTCCTCTGCCGCCTTTGAATCTGGCAAATACTGGCCAGTTATGTCCTGCTACCGCCGCCATGCCCGCCGCTACCTGGCCCGCATGGAGCCAGAGGATAGGCGCGCCGCCGAGGGTCAGACTGCCGCTGCCGCTATCTATGATCACCGTGGCAATTATCACTGCCCCGGCTGCCTTGCCCACGTCTAGCGCCACAGTCAGCAGACCCAGCCTTGTCCCGGCCGTCCTCATCACATTGGTAGCGCCGGTCTTACCGCTTCCGGAGCCTCTGACATCGACCCCGCTCTTGAGCTTGCTTATTATAAGACCGAAAGGGATGGAACCAAGGAGATAAGCGATCACCACCACCGCGATGAACTGGGCTATCATTTTGCTCTCGCCTGCCTCTTACTATTCATTCTACGCGCAGCCCTTGCGAAAATCAACCTCAAGGGGACGCCGCGGAAACCGAGGCTCTCGCGTAGCCTGTTTTCCAGGTACCGCTGATACGAGAAGTGCACCAGGTGCGGGTCGTTGACCCGTAATATGAAAGTTGCCGGCCGGGAGTCGTGCTGGTACGCCCGAAAAATGCGCAGCCGCCGGGAGCCCGTGCGGGGCGGGGGGTAGCGGTCCACCGCCTGTGTGACCAGCTCATTGATCTCTGAGTCCGGTACCCGTTTCTGTCTTTCCTGCCAGATCTCCCAGGCCTGAGGCAGGACCCGGTCCACTCCCTGCCCTGTTTGTGCAGAGATGTAGACGATAGGAGCGTAGGAGGCGAATCCCAGCCTCTGCTCCGCCTTCTGCCTGAATTCCTGCCTCTGCACTTCGGGGACGAGGTCCCATTTGTTCACCACCAGCAGCAAGCCTTTCCCCGCCTCTATGACGTAGCCGGCGACGTGCATGTCCTGGGCCGTGACGAACTCGCCCGCGTCGACCAGCAACAGGGCGACATCGCTGCGGTTGATGGCCTGGAGAGCGCGAATCAGACTGTAGTAGTCGACTCCGGTGCCGGTCCGGCCCCGTCGTTTAATCCCGGCGGTGTCCACGATTAGCAGTTCCCTATCGCGCCAGCGGACCACGGCATCGAGCGAGTCGCGCGTGGTTCCCGGAGACTCATGCACTATCGCCCGTTCATCTCCGAGCAGGGTGTTGAGCAGGGTTGACTTTCCCACGTTGGGTCGCCCCGCAATGGCCAGCCTGGGCCGGTTTGGCTCCGCAGCCTCCGCCGGTTGAGGCGGCACCGACGCCAGCACGGCATCCATCAGTTCGTATATGCCCCGGTTGTGGTGGGCACTGATGGCCAGTGGCTCACCCATGCCGAGTCGGTGGAACTCGGCGACCTGGTTCGCCTGTGCGGCAGAGTCCACCTTGTTCACCGTCAGCACTACAGGCTTTCCGCAATACCGTAGCCACTCAGCCATCTCCTCGTCGGCCGAAATGAGTCCGTCTCTGCCATCCGTTAGAAAGAGCACCACATCGGCCCCGGCAATGGCTGCCTCGACCTGGTATCTGACCTTTTCCTCTAGGGACGATTCCGGCTTTGTCAGCCAGCCGCCCGTGTCCACCACGGTCACCTCCCGCCCCTCCCACGAAACGAGGGCAAAGATGCGGTCCCTGGTCGTGCCCGGCAGATCGGCGACAACCGCTATCCGCCTGCCGGCCAGGCGGTTAAGCAGGGTAGACTTGCCCACGTTCGGCCTACCGACTATAGCGACAACAGGTCCGGTCATCTTGTCAGTCCTCAGGGGTTCGACCCCATGAGCGAGGCCAGCAGGGCCTTCTGCAGGTGAAGCCTGTTCTCCGCCTGGTCGAAGACTACCGACCGGGGGTCATCCAGCAACCCCTCGGCGATCTCCTCGCCGGGGTGGGCGGGCAGGGGATGCATGAACAGGACGTCGCCTCTGGCCACGCCGAGCAGGCCCCCGTTCACCTGATAGCCGGCAAAAGCGCGGCGGCGTTTCTCAGTCTCAGTCTCCTGGCCCATGCTGGTCCACACATCGGTATATATAACATCGGCATCCCTGGCTGCCTCTGGAGCGTCATCGGTCAGGTGTATCCGGCTGCCGCTGAGGGCCGCGAATTCTCTGCCGCGGTTCAGCATCTCATCCTCGATGCCGTAGCCCGGTGGTGAGGCGAAATGAAAATTGACCCCCACCAGGCAGGCAGCGAGCAGCACGCTGTTGGCCACATTGTTGCCGTCGCCGATGTATGCCAGCGTCAGGCCCGACAACGTGCCCTTCTTCTCATAGATCGTGAGGAGGTCCGCCAGGGCCTGGCACGGATGCTCCAGGTCGGAAAGCGCGTTGATGACCGGCACAGAAGAGCGCTCGGCCAGTATACGCAAAGTCTCCTGGGAGAAGGTGCGGGCGGTGATGCCGTCGACGTAACGGCTCAGCACCCGGGCTACATCGGCCACCGGCTCCCGTTTGCCCA
>PWRA01000145.1 GCA_003556385.1 Dehalococcoidia bacterium
CGGTGCGCGTCATGACGATACACCAGTCCAAGGGGCTGGGATTCGACATCGTCATCCTCCCCGACCTGCAGTCGGACAGCATCGCGAAGGCAAGCAAGCCGGGGTTCCTGGTCGCCCGCGATGCCGGGACCGACCGGCCCCTGTGGGCGCTCAAGGCGCCGCCCGGGACGATCGCCAGGATCGACCCGGTGCTGGCAGAGCAGCTGCAGATGTGCGATGACATAGCATGTTTCGACGAACTGTGCCTGCTCTACGTGGCGCTGACCAGGGCCAGGCAGGCCATGTACATGGTTACCGGCTTTCCGGGGAAGAGCTCAGAGATGGTGACCCCCGCGGCCCTCCTGAAGACCCGGCTGGCGGGAGACCCCAGGCCGACCGGTGGTACGAGCATGAAGATAGGCGGCGAAGAGTTCACCTGCCTCTACGAAACAGGAGACCGCGACTGGTATCTCAAGACGCCACCGAAGGCAGAGCCTGCCGGGCCTCCTGAACGGGTTGAGCTACCGGGCGAATACGGCCGGTATCCATCACTCAGACGGAGACTCCTCGGAGTATCGCCATCCGCGATCGAAGGCAGAGAGGTCAGGGCCGACCTGCTGTTCAACCATGTAACTCATGAAAGCATGGAGATGGGCAAAGCCATACACGAGCTCTTCCAGGGAGTATCTTGGTAAGATGAGGCAGATGTCGAGGCCTTGATCGAGGAATGGCAGGACGGATCATCTGCTCCCGCAGAGATAAAGCAGAGGGCAGCCGCGCAGTTCCGGCAGTCTATGGCCTCGGGCGAGGTCAGGCAGGTGCTCTCCAGGCCCGAAGGAGATGTCTCCCTATGGCGTGAGAAGCACTTCGAGATCGTGCTTGAAGACCAGTGGATAACCGGTGTCTTCGACCGGGTCACCATAGTGCGCGGTCCGGATGGCAGGCCCTTACGGGCGACGATACTCGACTTCAAGAGCAACGAGGTCGCAGACGATGCCGAACTGGCCGGTCTCACCGAACACTACCGCCCGCAGCTTCGGCTCTACGGCAAGGCCCTCGCCCGCATGCTGCGGATCGACCCGTCCCAGGTCACGCTGAGGCTGTTGTTCACCTATTCCGGCAAGGTGGCCACACTGTGACACCAGCATCATAGCTCAGTACACCTGGGCTCTGCCAGTCCCAGTTTCTCCCTCAGCACCTTGAGGTTCATCACGTCTTCCCTGTTGTACTCAAGCAGCGTGGCCAGGGCATCCAGATCGCCGCTATCCAGGTATCTCCACCACAGCCGTACTGCATCCCATCCGCTGATGCCCTGAAGCTGCCGGGGGATGCCGAGTTGCTGCTCGACTGCCTTGAAACCGCCGTAGAGATTGCGCCGCCAGCAGTCGAACATCAAATCGTGATGACTGAAAAGACACTCCAGGTCTACGTCGAGCGAGCCGTGGATGAACGGCAGGTCGAACCGGCTGCCGTTATAGGTGTAGACCCTGTTCACCCCGGCCAGAGACTCCAGGAGATTGTCACGCGTCACATCCATGCCCACCAGCTGCACGAGCCTGTCGTCGGCGCCGTTAACCAGGTAGATCCCGATCACCGTTATGCCGGAATACTCGCACGATAGGCCGGTGGTCTCGATATCGAGATAGGCGTCAAAGCGCGCTGTCATCTCCTCATGTCACCCCCCATTCTACCATCAAACTGTTGGCCCCTTCATCGTCTCAGGGTCGAACGACGAGGCTGAACCGCCCGGGCCCGGCGGGGTGACACCAGGCCCGTTGCAGGCGAATTCGGTATGGCGTCCCCGGACTCCGGATTCGTTTTGTGCGGTGCGGGGTCTTTGGCGTATCCAGACGGGCGGGTTTTGTATGTGGGGTGGTGGCCGGCAGCCCCTTCATTTGGTGGGACACGAGCGATTCGTTTTGTGGATCGGGTGTTTTTTTGCGACTCGAATGCGCTTTTACGTGTGGGGGGCGGGTGCGGGGGGCTCTCCGGTTGTTGGAACACGAGCGATTCGTTTTGTGCGGTTGGTGTTCTTCTCCCTTTTTGGTGACTCGAATGCGCTTGTACGTGTGTAGGGTGATGGCCGGGGGCTTATTCAGTTGTTAAGGTGCAGGGGATTCGTCTGATCAGAACTAGCCGGTCGGGTTGTTGACCCGGTTGGCGTGCCTGATCGGCCTGTGACGGCGGACTCCAGAATGCGCTCGATAATAGTCTTCAGGTAGTTGTAGTCGGCTGCATCCAGCGAGCACATATCAGAGTAGGCTTTCGCAAGCAGTCTGGAGGCCTCAGTGAGGACGCGGCGATTGCCGGGGTCATGCTGAAGGAAGGCCTGCAGCTTCACGCGAAGTAGCGCTACTCTGGGATCAAGACCTTCGATGTTGGTGATGGTCCAGAGCTGGTCTGTTTCCGCGGGGCTAAGGATAGCGGAGTAGAATCCGTGTTTACGGGCGTTCTGGTTGCCCTTCTGGCCGCCGCGCTTCCTTCGATTCGGTTTCAAGCTGACAATCCTCCTTTACGGCAGTGCATCGAGAGTCGACTGCAGAGCCCGAGTTGAGGGAGCCCGGCTGAGACAGGGTCGTGCAGTAGGCCAGCACAATTGTTCTGGCCCAGGATAGCACGAGTCGCCGGATTCAGTCAAGGCGAAGATGTCCGTCTCGATGCGGGCGTTCACGCCCGGAGGGCAGGGGGGGTTAGTGGTGAATAGTGAATGGGCAGCGGTGATGGGGGTGCCGTGGGCTGCGCCCCCGTGATAACTCCCCTTCCCCTCTTATGTTAAGAGGGGAAGGGGGAGACGGGGCGCCACGGCCAGACTGTGCCGATTACATCGAGTGCCGACAATGTCGAGCATCCTCGACTGCGTCGGGACATCCTCGACCCCGGCTATAGTCGGAGTCGGGACGTCTGTCCTTGCGATGACAGGCGAGTAAGTGAAGAGCAAAGTGGCCTTGCCGAGGGCAGGCCTTCGCGGCAGGGGGTTGACCGGGCGCCCGGTCGTCCGATCTGGAGCAGGCTTAGAGAAAAGGTCTCACCAGAGTGACGGTTGCCGGCGATGCCACTGGCGACTTCTAGATCTCCGTCGCGAGTTCGGCGTGGTTGTTACGTATCCACTCCCAAACCCGCTGCCGTATCAGCTGCGCAAGCTCAGCCATCTCGAGCGCTTCTTTCTCGGTGACCATGCCGGGCCGTTCATAATCGCTGATGTTCCGTTTGCGGCGGAGTTTCTGGAGTTGGCGAATCGTGCGTTCATCCAACTGGAGAGTGAGCGACAGAGACTGGATTAAGTAGTAGTGATAAGCCTCTCTGCTAGCGCGGTAACCGGCGGCTGCCAGTGCTGCCGCCGAAGACTGCAATGCCGCATTGTGGGCCATATCCAGCCTGCCTTCGCTGCTCAGCCCGGACACCTGGCAGTCCTTGAGAGCACGGTCGGCTACTGCCAGCAGCTCAGCGATCTCCCGCGCCGTCGGCTTATGCGCCTTTAGCCAGCCTGTTTCCAGCCAGTGTTCGAAGCTCATTCTCATCACCAACCAGGAGGATCTTGTCTCCCGACAGTATATCCCGCACAAAATGATGGTCTTCGGACGACCTCTTACGAAACTCTGCTACCGTGTAGACCACCGCGTTGACCTCACGATTCAAAACTGTCTCGGCATCGGAGAC
>PWRA01000165.1 GCA_003556385.1 Dehalococcoidia bacterium
TATAGTCCTCCCGCAGCCGCGGAGTGGATGTTTCCGGCGCAGTCAGGAGATGAACGAAGAACACGTTTTGAAAGGAGTGAAGGATGAATCTCAGTGACTACTTTGACCAGACCAGGGGCCGCGGCATCTTGGCGACGGCCGACTCAAATGGCAAGGTGACTGCGGCCTTGTATGGCCGGCCGCACTTCACCGATGAGACAACAGCGGCATTCATAATGGCCGAGCGGTTGACCCATCAGAACCTGCAATCCAATCCCTGGGCGGTCTACCTCTTCATGGAGGAAGGTGAAGGCTATACGGGCAAGAGACTGTATCTGAAGAAGATCAGAGAGGAAGAGAGTGAGGCCTTGATACAGGATATCTCCAGCAGATATGGCTACTCACACTACGGACGCTACGGGCGGTACGTGGTTTTCTTCAACGTGGAGGAGGTGCTGCCTCTGGTAGGGGATGGCACGTGAAGAGAGTCATCGGCATCCTAACCTGTCGATCGTACCCGGTCGTTAATGTCGCTGTATAGAACACCTTAGATGGCACAGAGTAGAGAATCGGTCTGGGACTACCCGCGACCGCCCCGCGTAGAGCAGTCTTCCCGGCAGCTACGGGTGGTATTCAACGACACCACCGTAGCAGAAAGCACCGGGTCACTCCGGGTGCTTGAGACGAGCCATCCCCCCGTCTACTACATCCCACCTGACGATGTCCAAATGGAGTTCTTGTCACGGTCGGGTCATACTAGTTACTGCGAGTTCAAGGGCCGGGCCACGTACTATAATCTGGAGTTAGGCCACAGGACTGCCATGAATGCTGCCTGGAGCTACCACAATCCGGCCAGAGGCTACGAATCACTCAAAGATCATCTGGCCTTCTACCCCGGCCGTGTCGATGTCTGCTATGTTGATGGGGAACGCGTCCAGGCTCAAGAGGGAGATTTTTATGGTGGCTGGATCACCTCCGATATAGAAGGGCCGTTCAAAGGAGGCCCGGGAACCAGAGGATGGTGAGAGGCTGTCAGTTATCGTTAATGCATCGCCTGAACTGCAGTAAGGTGTGCTAGCGGGTCTGCTGTTTTGCGACGATGTGGTCGATCACCATCCTGATCTCCACGGGTGCAGCCGCTTCCTCGTTCAGCACACATCTTTGCTCGCATTCAGCGAGTGCCGTTCGATGGGAAGGGTCGGACGAGACAGATTGCCGGGCGAGCTTCTGTGCGCCGGCGAAATTGCCTACAGCGACCCGCCTCATGATGCCGCGAATATCGTAGTCGGTTTTACGGGAGCACCGGGGATCTTCACAATACTGACACCGCGATGCCTGACACATGATCGAGCGCGTTTCTTCCGGGTATCCCTGATAGAGGTTCTGTGCCCTGAAAGGCTTATCCACAATCCTGACGTAGTTCGTCATATTGTCCTGATACTTGAACGGCTTAAGCTTGAGCTTCTTGAGCACCGCGTTTGCGGCGGCTATACCGGAGGTGGTCACCGTAGGAGTGCCAGTGCCCATGACGGTGGACTCGCCGCAGCAGAACAGGTTATGCCACTCACTCCTGGTGCGTAGCCTGCGCAACATGTGCTGCCCCAGCATCTGCTTGGGCCCTGCTACAGAACCGCCATTCTTGAGCGTGTATCTCTCGATGGTCCTGGGCGTGGCGACCTCGGCGTAGCGCACGCCGTCAGCGAACCCAGGGAACCTGCGTTCCAGGACGGCAATCAGTCGTGCTTGCTCTCTTTCCTTTCTTCCCCGATACTCCTCTGCGTCCCCTTTGTACCAATCGTCGAACGTCGGCCCGATGGCGACAACCACGTGCCCGTCTTCAGCGCAGAGCGTCTTATCGTCGATGCTCAGTATATACGCAGTCACCTCGCTCTCATCCAGCGAGTCCGGATTTCCGACCAGCATTTCGACCGGTGCCGTATCCTCCGGGATGACCCGGCTATCAACATGAGCATACAGCACGACGCTGGGATGGGTGGGGACCTGATTAGCGGCCCATTCGGCCCTTTCAGGCCTCACGTGCATGCTATCGATCAGCTTTGAATACAGGTTCCAGACCGTACCCGAGTAGATGAGGTTGTCTGCGTCTACAGTCTCGCCGGTGCGCAGCTGGACTCCGGTGGCACGATTTCCGTCGAACAGAATCCTTACCACTTCGTTTTCCAGCAGCATGTCTCCGCCGTTCTCCTCTATCACCTTCTCCAGCTTGCCCGGCAGAAAAAGCGTGGAACCAGCCGGGTAGAAGCTGCCGCCGACATGATTATCCACAAACATGATGGCGGCGAGCACGGCGGGGGACTCCTTCACCGTCGCATAGCAGTAGGTAGAAGTAAGCTTATCAAAGAACTTTAGTATCTCCGTGCCAGCGAAGTACTTCTTGAGCAAATCTTCTGCACTCTTATTGATGTAGGTCAGGAACCGGAGATAGGAAACCGGATGCTTCAAGAGGCCTTTGAGAGATTCCCCGAGCTCGGTCTCATCCGGAGTGGTATAGGCCGGACTTTCGACCATCACGTTCCGGTACATTCTCTCGAGATCATGATAGAACCTTTGTATATTGTCTCTCTCATCGGGGAACACCCGCGCCAGTTCCTCAACAAACATGTCAAGGTCGGGCCAGAATTTGATCCTGTGGCCCTGGAAGTTGACGCAGTACAGCAGGTCATGCTTGATCACATCGATCGGCTCCTCCAGGCAGTTGAAGACGAAGCGATGAGCGTTGAACCCTCGTTCTCCGAAGCCGAAGAGCATCGCTGACCCCTGGTCGAAGGTGACGCCATTCCGCTTGAAGATCCCGCAGGAGCCGCCCGGTGTGAAGCTCGGGTCGACAACAGCTACATGCAGGCCTCTCTTGGCAAGCAGAGCGGCAGCAGTCAGACCCGATAGGCCGGCACCGATCACCAGTACGTCATATCTCATGACAACTCTCCTCAGAAAGCGTTGCCCATCCCCTGCGGCCGATATCAACTGCCGCCGGCAGAGCCCTATGTCTCATTGTATCAGACGCCGTTCAAGCGGTACCAAGCATAGGGATGCGGAGTGCAGAGCACCAGGAGTATTCGACTGCTGGCACTGGCGGCAGTGCGGCAAAATGTGATACAGTCTGCGCCAGTTGCCCAGCTGCGTCCGCCACGACGGCCAGAGCAACAGACAATGATCTTCAGCTGCACAACCAGAACTGCCTCACGGACAGCGTCGCAGACATGCCATACAACCGGTGTGATCGTGAGCGTCACGAGCTCCGCCGTACGGTTAGTCTCGGATCAACCCATAAGAGGTGCCAGATAAAAGACGTTGCTCGGCCATTCTTCACCCTGCTCGGTTATCGGACACTATTCAGAAGGGCCCGGCTGGCGACCATGATAAACAGGATAGAGAACAAATCAGTGATTGATGTCTGTTGCGGAGAAGGAGGGATAATCGCCCGGCTGGCCGAATACGACAAGACCAGGATGGGCGGGCTGGATATCTTCAGGCCGAGTCTGGACAAGGCAATGAAGCTGGATGTCTACCGGGGTTTGGTCCAGGGTCATGCCCTGTTCTTGCCCTTCAAGGACAAATGCACGGACATCGCGGTGAGCATCGCAGCCCTTGAACATCTCAGCAAGGAAGACGGGATCA
>PWRA01000056.1 GCA_003556385.1 Dehalococcoidia bacterium
CCACGCTGCCCATGGCGGCGCAGTTGACCACCGTGCCCTCATTGCTCCCGACCAGGCCACCCACGGCCTCATAACCGGTGACGCCGGTGTGGGTCAAGTCTACGTTCGCGATGACCCCTCCTGAACCAACATAACCGAACAGGGCTACGAAGATCTGCTCGGGACGGTCGATGAACATACCGCTTATCGAGTATCCCTGCCCGTCGAAAGAGCCTGTGAACCTGTCCTCCCAGTTACCGATCGGCTGCCAGCCCTGGTCGTCGTTGGCGCCCGTGCCCGCCAGCTCCGCATAGCCGGCCGTGCCAGAATGGAGGTCGTTCGCCAGGCGGTAGTTGCCGCTGAGGTCGCCCCTGATGGCATGCAAGTCGTACCAGGTCTTCAACAGCTGGACCTGGACGAAGTTGGCCTTGATAGAGTAGTCGCCATCCACGGTAATGGTGGTAGAGACGCCGTGCACGTCGCCGATGGTACCCACGTCCCCGGTCCAGTTAAGGAACTCATGGCCTCCGGCCGGCACCGCCTCCAGGTCGACAACAGCGCCGGCCTCATATTCGTAAGAGTCCTCGCCGGGAGTGGTCACCGAACCGCCTTCGCCGCTGGTGATAGTGAGGGTGTACTCAACCGCCGGTATCTCCTCGAAGTTGGCAGTTACCGTGTAGTCACCTTCCATGGTAATCGTGGTAGATGGGGCATTGACATCCTCGATGGCATCCACATCTCCGGTCCAGTTCACGAACACATATCCTTCCTCCGGTACCGCCTCCAGGTCGACGACAGCGCCGGCCTCATATTCGTAAGAGTCCTCGCCCGGATTGGACACCGAGCCACCATCGGTGCTGGTTATGGTGAGCCCATAGATAGGCTGGGGTGCGGGGCTCAGCCGGGGGACGACTACGACTACAACCACGATGGCGATAGCGATACAGGCTATGACAATTCCTGCCGCTTTCTTACTCACTGCATTCTCCTTTTGCGATCAGGGCCGTCGCTCCATCCCCGGATCCTCCCCGGTGCCTGCCGCTTGAAACTATCATATAGCCGCTGCACCAGACTGTCAACAGCCCGATCTGCTCTGGGCCGTCTCCTCCCCCTGCGGTGGGGGAATGCAGCGGGTCATGAACGGGCCCCCGGGAACCAGTGCGGAGGCAACCCGCGGCCCGTGAGCTTCCGCCTTAACGTCCCCCGATGTAGCTGCTGGGATGTATATACGTATGGATGTACGGACATACGGCAAGCCTGAGTATGGGATATGAAGAGAAAGGTGACCCTGTTACTCCACGATGAGGAGCTTTACACGCGACTGAAAATCGAGGCCGTGAGGAGGCGCACAACCGCAAGTGGCATTGTGGCAGACGCGGTGCGGGAATGGCTGGAGAGCCGCAGAGACGCCGAGCTATTGCCGGTAATCGACTCAGCCCGCGCGGAGTGGGAGGAGAAGCAGCCAGGAGAATGAGAGGTGCTGACAAGGCCTATCGCATCAGGGTGGGCGATTACCGGGTGGTCTACTGTGTCTATGATAGCTACAACCCGGTGTTGCTCCTGCAGATCGCCCGCAGGAGCGAGACGACAGAGGGCCTGTGGCGACGGACCTCACCGCTGCCTGCGGCAATGAGTCAACAGGGTTGCGAGGTTCAACTGAAGAGCTCTTCGACCAGGGTGTGTCGCTCGATTTCGAGGTAGGCGGCGACTTCATGCAGGATGGCGCTCAGGGTGCCGGCCCTGAGGGACGGGTGCCTGGGAATGGTGACATGGTGTTCAAAGCCTCTAAGGGTGGACTCGGCCCGCATATGACTACCGGTCTGACGGGTGACCGCGTAGCCATACCTTCCCAGAAGGACAGCGAGTTCCTCGCCGCCCAGATCCCTGGGGAGCTTCATACGGGGATGATCTCGTCCTTCACCACGCGGAGCCGGATGAGCCGGGGCATATCCTCGCCTTCGAAGTGGCACTGCGTGGCGTCCCGCACCATTTCTTTCAGCTCGGCAAAGGAATCGGCCTGGGTACAGATGCAATGCCCGACGGCACTGGCGACATACCCCCCTTCGGGGCACTCCTCTATGAGGAAGACTATCTCCTTATCCATGGTTCACTCCCGGCCGGGCTCAATTACTTGCTCCCGACCCTGCCAGTCATCAACAAGTGTAGCACAGTTGTGAACAGATTGTGACAGCCTGGATTCACAGGCAGGGGAAGGTCATGCTATACTTAACGACAGATCGTGTATGCTGCAGGCATTTGGCGAAAGAGTGGAACGAGGGTCCTGATAGCCCTGCACATGGGAAGAGACGGCGGTTGCCCTCCTACCTGAGCAGAGAAGATGCTCCCCGCTACCGCAAACCGATCGTCGCGCCCGGTATATCGAGATAAATATGTAATCTGTGGTGGTGCTGTTCCCGGGCCACCACGGGAAGGGGAAGTGAGAACTTGGTAACCAACACTAATACTTTTGAAATGGATTTCGCAGGACGGAAGCTGAGCCTGGAAACGGCCAAGCTGGCCAGGCAGGCAAACGGATCGGTGACGATCCGGTACGGAGATACGGTGATACTGGCCACCGTGTGCCTGGGAACGGAGCCGCGGCCGGGTATCAACTTTCTGCCGCTGACGATCGACTATGAAGAGAGGCTATACGCCGCCGGCAAGATACCCGGGAGCTTCTTCCGGAGGGAGGGACGGCCCACCGAGGACGCCATACTCACCGCCCGCCTCACCGACAGACCGATACGGCCCCTGCTTCCCAGGAACTGGCGCAATGAGGTACAGATCATAGTAACGGTGCTTTCCGTGGACCATGAGACTCCCCCCGACATCCTGTCGGTAATAGGCGCCTCTTCCGTGCTGCACATCTCCGAAATGCCCTATAAGGGTCCGGTGGGCGCCTGCCACGTGGGCTACATCGAAGGCGAATACGTCATAAATCCCACCTTCGCCCAGCTCGAGCACAGCCTCTTCGACGTCACCGTGGTAAGCACAAGGGAAGCCGTCATCATGATCGAAACAGAGGGCGACGAGGCTACCGAGGACCTGATTATGCAGGCGATCAGGATCGGGCATGAGGCGAACCAGGACGTTATCGCGCTCCAGGAAACTCTCCGGCAAGAACACGGCAAGCCCAAGTATCCTGTTCCCGAGGTGGAGACGGAACCGGAGCTTGCCGCCCTTGTGTCGAGCTTCGCCGATGAGAAGCTCCCCTCGGCGCTACTCCACCTCGGAGGATCGGAGCGCGAGCAGGCTCTCGACCGTCTCCAGAAGGAACTGCTGGAAAGCGCCGGCGACTCGTATGACCCCGAGGATGTCGTCTCCCTCTTCGACAGCAAGGTCAAGGAGTTCATCAGGGCAAACCTGCTCCATGGGAAGAGGGTGGACGGGCGGAGCGTTACCGAGGTTCGTCCTATAACGAGCGAGGTGGGGCTCCTGCCGCGGACGCACGGCTCGGCCCTGTTCTCCCGCGGGCAGACCCAGGTCCTGTCGATCACGACACTCGGCTCAAAGCGACAGGAGCAGATGCTCGACGGGCTCGGGGTAGAAGAGACCAAGCGTTTCATGCATCATTACAACTTCCCTCCCTACTCCACCGGTGAGACGAAGCGCGTGGGGACGCCGGGCAGGCGCGA
>PWRA01000024.1 GCA_003556385.1 Dehalococcoidia bacterium
ATTCTAGAGGGCCGGGACTCCGCCTCCAGGAAGTGGCTCAACACCGGTGAGGTGATGTAGTAGGGAAGATTGGCGACGACCTTGTAGTCCCGCGCGGTGCCGGGGGCAGCCACCGTCTCCTGCAGGAGCTGCCCGGGGGTGGTCTTGAGTATGTCGGCATGGACCACCTTCACGTTCGGAAAGGCACGCAACCGTTTCTTAAGCAGGGCAACCAGCTGCGAATCCAGCTCAACCGCGATAACCGTGGCTCCGGTTCGACCCAGCGCCTCGGTGAGCACTCCCAGGCCCGGGCCTACCTCGATCACGACATCGCCGGAGTCCAGCCCGGCAGCGGCCAGTATATGCGCCAGAACGGATTCGTCTACCAGGAAATGCTGCCCCAGCCTCTTCTTGGGCCTGACTTCAAACCGGCGGGCGGCCCCATGCCTTTGAGAGTAAGCCAACTTACGCTACGCTACCTTCCCACAAGAAGAAATCTTGACGGGTGAAGAGCATTGCCGGCGGTGAGGTCTCTTACACAGCTGTGACAGCCGATCGCTCCCCGTGAGTGGAGTTCACTTCTGACCGAATAGTTCGTAGAAGCCCTTTCCCGCTTTCCTGCCGGTGTAGCCGATCTCCACCATCCTGTTCAGCAGCGGAGCAGGCTTGTACCTCTCCCATCCGGTCTGCTGGTAGATACCCTCCAGCAGGTCTACTATGACATCTATACCCACCAGGTCGGCAAGCTCGAACGGACCCATCGGCCAGTTATGGGAGAGCTTCTCTATCTTGTCTATGTCCTCGATGGTCGCCAGGCCTTCCTCCAGCAGCCTGGCGGCCTCGTTCATGACCAGGGTCACGATTCTGTTGGTCACGAATCCCGGCGAGTCCTTGACGACGACGGTCTCCTTGCCCAGCGACTGTACGAAGTCGACGCTGACCCTCAGCGTTTCCTCCGATGTCAGCAGGGACTTCACTATCTCCACTCCCTTCATGACGGGCACGGGATTCATGAAGTGTGTACCGATGACTTTCTCGGGGCGCCGGGTGGCGGCGGCGAGCAGGCTTATCGGTATCCCCGACGTGTTGGAGGCGATGATAGCCCCTCCGGGGCAACTCCGATCCAGCTGCTCGAAAATGGGCGTTTTCACAGCGGCCCTTTCGAATACCGCCTCTATTGCATAGTCGGCATCCCGGGCGGCGTCGGTTATGTCCGTCGAGGTGCGCAGTCGCGCCAGCGCCCGGTCCATGTCCTCCTGCCCGATCTTCCCTCTTTCCACAAACTTGCCCAGGCTCGTCTGTATCATCTTCACGCCGCGGTCGACGAACTCCTGCTTGACGTCGACCATCGTCGTCTCATAGCCGGCCTGAGCCGATACCTGGGCGATCCCGCTACCCATGGTCCCCGAGCCGATAACGCATACCTTATTTATCGTCATGTCAATACCTCTCAAGCGTCAGTGAGCCGTGCACCCGCCCTCGATTCCTGAATCGCACAGTTGTCCTTGCCAGCTAGCTCCAACCAGGCAACTCCATGGCACACCGGGAGTGCTACTTACCGCTGCTTCCTTCCGGATCTGACGGGGTTCATAGTCCCCAGTTGCACGGAACCCAGCTATCAACGCCGCTCAGCAAGACCAAACCTGTACGACCGGGAACCTCAGGCAAGAATTCAGCCCCGCTATAGCGGTTTTCGGGTACAGGGCACCGCTAGCTCCCCGCCTAGCACGGCTCGATCATATGGTAACAGCAAGCATCGGCCAGGTCAACATTCTTCACGCACATTCTTCACGCATTCTTCACGCTTGACAGCCTCAGGGGGCTCGTATACGATTCGCTCGGGAACACGCAACCGGCCCGCCGGTTTGATGCGCTTTTGATCTGCACCACCCGCCGGGTAAGAAGCATGGACTATACAGAGATAAAGTACGAGGTCTCGGACCGGGTATTAACCATAACACTGAACAGACCGGAGAAGCTGAACGCCCATACTCCCACGATGAGCTCCGAGATGCTGGACGCGCTGGACAGGGCCGATGCGGACGATGACGTCCGGGTCATCATAGTCACCGGAGCAGGTAAGGCCTTCTGCGCCGGCGCCGACCTCAGCCGCCGTAACGAGACCTTCGACTATCAGGCCAGGGATTCGGAAGACGACCTCGACACCCACAGGGACAGGGGCGGCCTGACGACTCTGAGGCTCTATGATATGAAGAAGCCGGTGATCGCCGCCATTAACGGCGCGGCCGTGGGGTTCGGCATCACCATGACGCTGCCCATGGACATTCGTCTGGCATCTGAGAACGCCCGCATGGGCTTCGTCTTCACCCGGCGCGGTATCGTCCCCGAGGCGTGCAGCAGCTGGTTTCTACCCCGCATCGTCGGCATCAGCAAGGCCCTGGAGTGGGCTCTCACGGGCCGGCTGTTCGACGCCGGCGAGGCGCTGGCCCATGGGTTGGTGAGCGAAGTGCTGCCCCCGGACGCCCTGCTTCCCAGGGCACGAGAGATAGCTGCTGAGATCGCAACTAATACCTCGGCGGTTTCGGTCGCTCTCTCCCGTCAGCTGCTCTGGAAGATGCTGGGCGCCGACCACCCTATGGAAGCGCACCGAGTGGACTCGAAGTGCATGTACTGGATGGGTAGCCGGGCAGACGCCGGCGAAGGCATCCTCTCCTTCCTTGAGAAACGGCCTCCCGGGTTCACGATGAGACCCTCTGCCGACATGCCTGAATTCTATCCCTGGTGGCGTGAAAGGCGCTTCGAGGAGTAACCAGAGACCGGTCAACAACCAGGGTGCAGCGCGCTAACCGGCCTGCCCAATCCGGGCCTCTTTCAGGCTCTTCCTATCGATCTTCCCGGAGGACGTCTTCGGTATGATATCCACAAACTCGATTCTCTTCGGGAGCTTGAAGTCGGCCAGCTCACGGCAGCAAAGGTCGGCCAGTTCCTCTGCGCTGGCATGCTGCCCCTCCTTAAGCACAACGAAAGCCGTGGGTATCTGCTCACCACCCTCATAATCGATGCCTATATACGCCGCTTCAGCCACGCACGGATGGCGGAGCAGCACGAATTCCACCTCCGAGGGACCGATCTTAAGCCCTGAAGAGGTGACGACTATGAACGACTTCTTCTCGACGTATTCCAGAAAACCCACCTCATCCATCCTGACCAGGTCCCCCGTGTAAAACCATCCGTCCTTCAGTACCTGAGCAGTGAGCTCAGGCGCCTTGTAGTAGCCCTTCATCACCCACGGGGCGCTGAACACGGCTTCGCCTATTTCGCCGGGAAGGACCGCCTCGCCGTTGTCGTCCAGTATCCTTATGCCGCAAATCGGCTTACCGACGGTGCCCAGCCTGCGGTTCCTGGAAGTGCTGATGGAGACGGCCGACACCTCGGTTAGGCCGTACACCTCGTAGAGCGCCACTGCGAACTTGTCCTCCAGGACCTTCATGAGCTCCGGGAACGACTTCGCTCCCGCGGTAACAGCTATCCGCAGCGAGCTCAGGTCATATCCGCGCAGCACTTCGCTCCGCACTATGGCCAGAGAGTTGTACATGGCCGGCACCCCGAACATGATGGTGCCCCCTTCCTTCTCCACGGCATCCAGCACAGCCCTGGG